>JAXMMN010000173.1:0-8043 GCA_034366485.1 Bdellovibrionales bacterium | reverse complement strand
TTTGGCCCAGGCTCTTCGATCCAGGAAATTGCCGACCGCATTCATCAACTCGTGGCTCAGGCGTCTGCATGAACCTCGTGCGACTCCTCAGTTATTCCTTTATCGCGTGGACGTTCTTTCAAGCGCCGGAATTGGCGTTTGGGCGCAGTGAGTTCTTGGCGAATCTTGGTCAAGGAATGGTCAAAAAAGGCGACGCGAAATATCAGGATCGTTGGACGCTTGGCAGCTGGTTCGAAACTCAGCGTCAAACACGTCTCCAAGACATGTGGCTTGCCGGAAACCGTGAGGACGACATCTATGATTTCATGCTTGGTGGGCAGACAGGCGTTCGAACCACTAGCACAGGCGGCGTTGAATCCTCTTTAAGGTCTCGCGGAATTCAAGCCGAAGCGATTGCGTATGCTACTTTGGTCGGATTAGAGGGGCGCTACCTTGACCTCGAAACGGAAGGCTCAAGTTGGCAAGGTGCTTTGGGTTTAAGGCTCATTGGGGACTCTCAGCAAAACACGAATCTCACCGTTCTATATGGAATCGGTTCGAAGCTGGATGTCGATCCTGCGGCGCAAACCAGCGACGAGGTCCAAAACAACCTTGCGAAGGCACGCTTAACCCTATATTTGACGCGCGCGTTTGGTGTGGAAGCATCGTATCAATCTGTTTTGCCGGCTACCAGCCGCAACGGAGCGGAAATCGAAGGTTCTGCGGTTGAAGCGACAGCTTTTTTGGATTTCAGCTTTCTTCGAATTTTCGGGACCTGGTCCCGCGAGACTCAACTGCGGAAGTTTCAGGCGATTTCTTCGGAACGAAATCGAGAATCGATCGACGCCGGGTTGAAGCTTTTCTTTTGATCCGCTACGACTTAAGGCATGAATCAGAAAATTTCGATCCCTTCGCGTTCAATCGTTGGTTTTAATATCTTCGTTTCGGTTGCCCTTTCGTTGGCCGGCGTTCCGTTCGCTTCGGCACATGAAAGTCATTTCGGACATTCTGGAAGTCACGGCTATGCGCCGATTGCTGAAAAAGCAGCGAGCAACGTGCCGCCCGTCAGTCAGCCGATCTCCGGTATGCGCCAAATGACCTTCGTCGGACCGCGCGCGGGTGAAGGCTATTTCAATTCCAACGGTCGACTTTTGATTTTCCAAAGTGAACGTGTTGAAAACAATCCGTTCTATCAGATTTTTGTTCTTAACCGCGACAACGGCCAAACGGTCCAGGTGTCGCCGGGTAATGGAAAAACAACCTGCGCGTGGATTCATCCAACCAACGAAAAAGCACTATTTTCGAGCACGCACTTAGATCCGCAATTGAAAGAAAAAACGGCGAAAGAATTCGAGGAACGCAAGAATCCCGTCAAAGGAAAGTATTCTTGGAGCTTTGATGAGACCTTCGACATTTTCGAAGCACCAATTGCGGCAGCCTTAAAATCCGGGACCTCTGTTCCAGAAAAAAGTCTTCGTCGTTTAACCACAGAAGTCGGATACGATGCCGAAGCAAGCTACTCACCAGATGGACGAAAGATTGCGTTTGCATCTAATCGCGCGGGCTACACGGAATCTTTGTCAGCAGAAGATAAAAAGACATTTGAACAAGACCCGTCTTATATGATGGATCTCTATATCATGAATGCCGATGGTTCAGGTGTGGAGCGTCTGACCACCGCGCGTGGCTATGACGGTGGGCCATTTTTCTCTGCGGATGGGACAAAGCTCACATGGCGCCGGTTTTCTCCAAATGGTCAGTTCGCCGAAATCATGGTGATGGACCTTAAAACGAAAAAAGAAAAACAGCTGACCAGTATGAAAGCCATGAGCTGGGCTCCATTTTTTCATCCGTCCGGCGACTACATTGTTTTCACGACCAACAAACTTGGTTACTCGAATTTTGAACTTTTCTTGGTCGATGTCGCAGGCGAAAGACAGCCAGTTCGCGTTTCCTACCTCGACGGATTTGATGGGCTGCCGGTGTTCCTGCCAAACGGTCGCGAAATTTCTTGGACAAGACGTGACGAAAAGGGTGAATCACAGATTTATCTCGCCAACTGGGACGACGGTCTAGCGCGCGGACTTCTGGGGCTCAGCGCCGGGGTTCCTTCGATGTCGATGTTAAAGCCAGAGATGACAGAAGACGACGTGAAGGCGTGGGTTTCTTATCTCTCGGGCGATCAGCTTAAAGGCCGAAGACCAGGTTCTGCGGAAGAGCGCATCTACGTCGAGGCAATAGGTAAATCGATGCGAGCGATGGGCTTAAAGCCCGTGTTCGGCAAGAGCTACGTTCAGCCTTTTGAATTTACCTCTGGTGTAAAACTTGGCGCTCTCAACCGCATGCGAATCCGTGAAAACGGTCAAGGTAGTGACCTTGCGGTCGACACGGACTGGCGTCCGCTTTCTATTTCTAAATCAGGCGACGTCATGGAGTCCGGTTTGGTCTTTGCTGGTTACGGCGTCATGGCCCCAGCCAACGACAAGCAACCGGCCTTTGATTCTTACGATCAACTAGAGGTCGCCGGGAAATGGGTTGTCGTGATTCAAGACTTGCCGGCCGATATTTCGCCGGAAAAGCGATTTCACTTTCACCTCTACTCGCGCCCGCAGCACAAAGCACTTGTTGCAAAACAAAAAGGAGCAATCGGCCTGATCTTGATCGATTCGCCTAGAGACAAGACGGCTAAATCTTTAGCGAGCCTCAAGTTCGAAGGTGCGAGCGAAGTGGGGATTCCGGTCATTCAGGTCACTGCAAAAGTGGCGGAGAGACTTTTTGCTGGAGCAACACCGCTGAGTGCGAAAATCGCTGCACTGGATAAAGGCGAAGTTTTCGGACAAGTTCTAAAAACTTCAATCGGCGGAAAAGTTGATATTCAATTTGAAAAATCAGTTGGTCTCAACGTGGCAGGAATGATTCCGGGAAAATCGTCGAAGAACGCGCTCGTCCTTGGCGCGCACGGCGATCACTTGGGTCTTGGCGAAAACGCAGCAAGCTTGGCGAAAGCCAACGAACAAGGCAAAGTCCACGCCGGCGCTGACGACAATGCCTCGGGGGTTGCCGCACTTTTGGAAATGGCTCATGCGTTTTCGGCAAATGCTATGAAACCATCTGGGCGCCCAGATCGAGATATGATCTTTGCTGTTTGGTCGGCCGAAGAGCTTGGTGTCTTAGGGTCCAACCACTTCCTCAAAGAATGGAAAGGTCCAAAGTTTCACGCGTACATCAACATGGACATGGTCGGCCGACTTCGCGATGCGCTTTACCTTCAAGGGTTAGGCTCGGCGAAAGAATGGCGCACGCAGATGGAAGCGTGGTCTGAAGAAATGCCGCTCACGAAGCTTTCAGGTGCGCAGCTTGTGACAGCGAATGATCCTTACCTTCCAACAGATGCAATGGCGTTTTACATGAAAGAAGTTCCGATTCTTTCGTTCTTCACGGGTTCACACGCGGAATACCATTCTCCGCGCGATCGCTATGAAACGCTTAATTTTCCGGGCCTCTTGGCTGTGACGAAGACGATGAAATTCGCTGCTGATCAATTGCAGAAGAAGTCATCGAAGCTGACGTGGGTAAAGGTGGAGTCGGGAAGACCACAAGGCGGAGAGTCGCGTTCGTTCCGCTTGTATCTCGGGACCGTGCCTGACTATTCGCAAGAAGGTGTTAAGGGTGTAAAAATCTCTGGCACATCAAAAGATTCACCAGCGGAATCTGCGGGTCTCAAGGCTGGTGACGTGATCGTTGGCCTCGGTGGAATCAAAATCGATAGCATTTATGATTATGTCTATTGTCTTCAAGCCCTGAAAGCAGACGTGAAAGTTCCAATTCAAGTTCGCCGTGGCGACAAGATGGTCGAGCTTTCGATCACTCCTAAATTGAAGACCGGGGGCTAGTCCGTGGGTGGCGAACAGGATCTGATTGGCATTCTCTTTAAGGTTGCGGTTTTCTTCATTCCCTTTTTGTTTTCGATCTGTGTTCACGAGGCAGCCCACGCGTGGGCGGCCAAACTTTGCGGAGATCGCACGGCGGAGCAAATGGGGCGTCTGACTTTAAACCCACTGGCGCACGCCGACCCCTTGGGGACGGTGATTTTACCTATCGCGGCGGTGGTTTTGCCGGGCGGTGTTTCGCAGTTTATTTTCGGCTGGGCGAAGCCAGTTCCGTTCGATCCTAGAAATCTGAGGGACAAAAAAAACGGACCGTTCTTTATCGCTGCAGCGGGACCAGCGTCCAACCTAGTCTTGGCGATGATTGGCGCATTTCTTTTTGTTCTCGTTTCAAGCGGCTATATGGTTTCTGGTCTTGAAGCCGACAAAGCAAAACTCGTCGGGCAAATTGCGGCGCAGTTTGTCGGTCTCAATTGCATGTTGGCAGTCTTAAATCTTGTTCCGATTCATCCGTTGGACGGAGGAAAAATCGTCGCGCGATTTTTACCCACAAAGGCGGCTCAGTGGTTGGAAGAACGCGAGACCATGCTTTCCATGCTTCTCTTGATTCTGTTTCTGACGGGCTTTGCAAAAATTCTTGGGTATCCCGCAGGTCTCATTGCCAATAGCTTTGCAGACTTCGCGCAAATGGTGCTTGCAGCCTTTGGAGCTTCTGTATGAGCGATGCGAATGTGACCCAACCTTCCTCTTCTGAAATTCAAATCAGTCGCGCCAGCGAAAAACCTCCGAAGGGTTCCATTATCATGAGCGGTATGCGGTCCACGCATCACCTGCACATCGGGAACTTTTACGGCGCCTTAAAACAGTGGCTCGATTTGCAAAGTGAGTACGTCGGTTATTACGGTGTCATGAATTGGCACGCGATGACGTCGAGGTACAAAGAACCTCACGATGTCATGCACTTTGCCCGCGAAAACTTTGCGGACTGGATAGCCTGGGGACTCGATCCCGAAAAAAACATTTTATTCGTACAGAGCGAAGTTCCAGAGCACATTGAGCTTACGATGTTCTTTTTGATGATGACACCGATGTCTTGGCTGGAACGAGTTCCAACGTGGAAAGATGCCGAGGAAGAAGCAAAGGCGAGCGACACCCATAACTTAGGTCGCTTCATGTATCCGGTGCTTCAGGCAGCCGATATTGCGGTTTATCGCGGTACTCATGTACCCATTGGTCAGGATCAAATCCCACATCTCGAGCTTTCTCGCGACATCATCAAACGATTCAACTTTCTCTATGGCGGAAATCTTCCAGAGCCAAAGCCGATCTTTAGTTCTACGCCGGTTTTAATTGGGTCCGATGGTCGCAAGATGTCGAAATCATATAACAACGCCTTTCAAATGACTCAGACACCGGACGAAATTTCTAAAACCTTGCGAGCGATGCCAACCGATCCCGCGCGCGTGCGTCGCACAGATCCAGGTGAACCGACAAAGTGTCCTGTTTACAGCTTCCACAAACTCTATTCGACCGACGAAGATCGCAAGTGGGTGGAAGAAGGTTGTCGGTCGGCGGGTATCGGCTGCGGCGATTGCAAAAAGAAGCTCGGCGAAAACATAAATCAAAAAATGGAAAAGCCGCTGAAAATAAAAACTGAATTGCTTTCGAACTCAGAAAAGCTCGACGGTTTAATTGCAGATGGTTGTGCGCGCGCAAGAAAAGTCGCAAAGCTCCAGCTTGAGCAGGTAAAAGATTGGACCGGTTTTAAACCGCTTGGGGATTGGCTTTAGCCGCGCTTTGCCCGCGAGCCTCGCGGGCAAGATTATCAAAGTAAGTGTCTAAAAATCGCTGAAAGCGTTCGCCAGAAACTTGGTCAAAGTCAGTTGGAAGGCTTTGGGCACGAACGAGTTTCGAGATTTCTTCGTGGCTGTAACCAAGTGTCCTCAAGTGAGGGTAGTACCAGATACTTGTTAGGCCATAAAACTTGTGGGCCGATTTCCATTCCTTATAGAAGCGATTGGATAGTTCATGCGCTTCTAGGCTATTCATTTCCGAATGTTCCCAATAGTCCGGACGGAAACTGATTTTCGTGAAGCCGTACTTTGCCGGATTTCGACTGTAATCCGAATAATCGATGACCTTCATATCAAGACGTTCCGAATAAGACGCAATCAAGAGCGGCGACACTGCCAAAACGTCCATCGCCTTGTTTTGGCAAATAAAATCCAAAGTTCTTTGGATGGAGGCTTTCGATTCGCCAGGAAGCCCAATGATGAAGCTCGCCGCCGTTAAGCAGCGATCGCCATAGCGCTGAACAAAATCTAAGAGAAACTTTTTGACGGCCTCTGTCGGGGTGCCTTTGCCGGCTTTCCGCGCAGTGACTTCATCCAAGGATTCAATTCCCCAAAACAAGGCTCGTGCGCCGGATCTCACCATGAGGTCGATCGTGTGTGGAAACTTGATCGCAACATCAGTCCTTGCGTAGCTAACCCATTCTATTTGAAACGGGAGACTTAAAAATAGTCCACACAGCGCTTCGACTTTAGCGGGATGATCGTTAAAGCAATCGTCGGTGAAATGATAAACAGTCGTACCGAATTTTTCGTAGTTTCTTATCAGTTCGGCGCGCAGAACATCGATTGGTTTTCGAAGACTCGTTTTCTTTTCGTAGTGACAGAATTTGCAGTTGAACGTGCAGCCCCGACTGACTTCAATCGGAAGAGACTCTTGCCACTGTATTCCGTCTCGAAAATCGAACCTGGCATCGGGGCATTGGGCGACATCTGTTTTTAACTGAATGCCAGAAAGAACATTCAGCCCCTCGTAGACACGCGATTCCGGTGCTTCGCCGGCTTGAAGTCGCTTTGCCAATTCAACCATTGAATTGTCGCCAGCACCTAAGCAGATGTAATCAAACTCCTCATAGATTTTCGCATTTGTAAAAGCTCGAAGCGCCTTTGCGCCACCAAGTACGAGCTTTGCTTTTGGCGCAAGTCGGTTGACCCGCGCTTTGAGATCTTTCAGCCAGGTGGAAAGTGCCGCACCATCTTCGCAGTGAAGCTCGCCCTCGTAATAGACATCCATCGAATCGTAGGCATTTCGGGAGTTCTGGCTTTTTCGATGTGGATTTAAAAACGTGGAGGACAAGCCCACGATCAAAGTGTCTGGGGAAAGAAAGGTTTCGAAGTAGTCCAAGAAATCGCGCTTCGCTTGAAAGTAATCGATCACAAGGGAGGTAAAGCCAGCGTTCCGCAGTTGGCTTGCCACGGCGTACGGCCCCATATAGCGCCCGTGACCGAACTCGCGGACATAAAGAGCATCAGAGAGGAACAGTGTCTGAATTGTGGCCGGAATGGACATAGTTTGAGAATGCCTTTATTTTCGCAATTTGCACCGCTTGGTGAGTGTGGCCTGACGCATTGTGCAAGATGGCCAAATTTGCGGCACTACAAAAGATAAGTTGAACTAGACCTTTGGCCTTGCTTTGATTCTATCACAGCACCGGCGCGGTTTTCGCTCGTTTCAGTTTGCGCCTCACTGGGACTCTATTTGGGGGAATCACGGATGTCAGTTGCGGGGCGTTACCTCGTTCAATTACCTCACTTTGAAGGGCCTTTGGCTCTTCTCCTCTATCTTATTCGCAAAGAAGAGATGGATATCTTCAACATCAACATCAATGCGATCACAAAAAATTATCTCGATCACATCCGCTTGATGAAAGAACTCGATCTCGAAGTCGCCGGCGAATTTGTCGCGATGGCGGCGACCTTGATTCATATCAAAGCAAAAATGCTTCTTCCTCAGTACAACGAAGAGGGCGAAGTCGTTGAGACTGAAGATCCACGAAAAGAGCTGGTACAAAAACTTCTCGACTATCAGCTGTACCAAGATGCCGCAAAAAAACTTTATGAGCGTCCCTTGCTACGCCGAGATGTTTGGCCTCGGGGTCTTCGCGAAGATCTTCGCGGTGACGAGCCAGGCGAAATCATCATCGAGGACGAGGGTTTGTTTGGTCTGATCGCGTCGTATCGTCGGGCGATGCGAAAAGCAGAACGCATGGTCCACAAAGTGCGACCAAAAACTCAATCGATTGCAGGACGAGTTTTGCAAATCAGCCATCGACTTGCCATCGGAGCGAAAGTTTTGCTCCGCGATCTTTTAAATATTGGCGATCAGC
>JAXMMN010000172.1:0-1746 GCA_034366485.1 Bdellovibrionales bacterium | reverse complement strand
CACAAGGCCTCCACGGAGAAATTGGCCTCATGCAGATTCTTCCTCCGACAGGAAAATGGATGGCTGAAAAATCTGGCCAGAAGTGGAAAGGTCCGAAGACGCTAAAAGACAATATTGCCAATATCCGCCTGGGCGCAGCTTACTTCGCATTCTTACGCGACCGATTTGATATGCATGCTCGGCTATACATCGCTGCCTACAACATGGGTCAACACAACGTCGACTCGGCGCTAGAGAAAAAGATTTGGCCAAAGGACTATCCAGGTGTGGTCATGAAAAACTATGTGGAGTTTTACAACTCTCTTGAAGATTCAAAACGCACACCGACCGCTATTCAGGCGCGAAGATAGTACCAGTCTATAAATCAATGTGATAGCGCCTGATCGAGCCTTCGAGACAAGCGGACAAACGGCAGGCCAATGAGGAAGTACGCAGCCGCAATCAAAAGTCCGATTCCCAAATAGTCGAAGTTAGCAGACGCGAGCTGCCCATAGACGGATGTCAATTCGACCATTGTGATCACTGACACCAAACTAGAATCCTTCAAAAGAGCGATGAAGTCGTTGGTAGATGGCGGTAGCGCTACACGCATCGCCTGAGGAAGCACCACGTGCCTGAGGCTTTGCCAATGGGACAAACCCAGGGCACGCGCCGCTTCGAACTGAGCCTTTGGAACCGACTGAATTCCCGCACGATAATTTTCGGCCTCACACGCGCCGTAGTTGAGCCCTAAGCCAATGGCCGCTGCCCAAAATGGCTCAAGCCGAATTCCGATATGAGGCAAACCGTAAAACAAAAGAAAGAGCTGAATCAAAAGGGGGGTTCCGCGAAAGACTTCAATATAGATCGTGGTTGCCATTCGCAAAAGCGGCCAACCGTAAAGTCGACAGAGCACAGCCACCAAACCAACCGCAATCGCGATCAACATCGAAGTTATTGATATCAGAAGAGTGGTCACGGCGCCGCGTCCGATCGCAGGAAGGTAGGACCGGTAACGCTCTAGCCTCTTTTCCCAACTACTGTTCGAAGTAAGTGATTTCTGAAACTGGATATAAGCTGCTGCGTTTTCTATGGGATACGGCACAAACGATATTCCAAACTGCTTCGCCGTCTGCTTGTTCCAAAGTCCCCAGCGCTGCAAGATTTCTTTTAGGCTTCCGTCTTTCATCATGTCGGCCAATGCGCGATCCACGTCTTGCGCGAGTTTGTCAGAATCCAAACTTAAGGCGATCCCATATTCAACGTGCCCATAATTTTCCTCGACGTGCTTCAGCCGAAGATTCTTTGTGGCGTAGTAAAGCGCAATCGGCTGATCGAGAAAAACGGCATCCAATCGGCCAATCGACAAATCGTGATAGGCGTGAATCTCTTCGCCATAGGAAACGATCTCCAGCGGAAAATCGAGGTTTGAAAGCATTCGACTGGCCAGTGACGCCGCCAGCGTTCCGACTCTTTTTCCAGAAACATCAGGAAGACCTTGGATCCCAGCCTCATCTTCTCTGATCGTTAAAACTTCCGTGGTGACATAATAGGGTTTCGAAAAGCGCACCGCACTTCTTCGTTCGTCGGTAATTTCAATTCCGTTGATGGCAAGGTCATAGTCCTTTCGGCGAAGTCCCTCGACAAGTCCTTCCCAATTGTTCTGCACAAAGACAGGTTGTTTCCCAAGCTTTTTAGCAAGCGCTTCTACGAGCTCCACCTCAAAACCAATCATCCGATTGGGATCTAATGGATCTCTAAAAACAA
>JAXMMN010000171.1:0-4682 GCA_034366485.1 Bdellovibrionales bacterium | reverse complement strand
ATAGGTTAGAAAATCGAGATCTGTGATTCCGTCGAGCAGTTTAGTCAGCTGTTCTGCGCCGCTTGAGCTTGGAAGAAGGTGAACTAAGCGCATCGCAGACTCTTTGAGCTCAGTCATCACCGCGTGATCTTTTGCTAGCGTGGAAGCGGTGTTTGCTCCAACAGGATCAGTTTTGGCGATGGCGGTAATGAAATCTACGCCCTCTAGCGAGGACTTTTCCATTTGAAAGTCCTCGAGAGTCACGCGCTCAAGCCCTTTGAACAAAAGCTGCACCCCCTCAGATTCGCTGCCATTGATACGTTCAATTTCGCAAAGAGTGCCGACCCGGTAGAGGTCGCTCTCTTTGACTGGGGACGTGTGGTCTATTTCATGAGCAGACTGCAGCACGGCAATGACTTTTGCAGGTTTGCCAGTATTCGCTGCAAGTTCACGGGCTGATTTGAGTGCCTCAAGAGACTGCTGACGACCAACGCGGATTGGAACGCTGATTCCTGGGTAAACAACCAGGTTTCGCAAGGCGAGAACCGCAAATCGGTTGGAGTTCTCTGGTGAGCTTTCTGGGTTCGACATTTTTGACCGCACCTTTCTTCAGTTCTCAAGATGAGTCTGACCGAATTCGTGTCAAGGTCGTGGCTTCTTCCTTGAGTTTTGATTGGATTCAAGGTTTTTTGATCTCTATGACACGTTCGAAGGGCTACAATCCACGCGATCGCTTTTTTTTGAAAGCGAAAGAAGAAAACTTTGCCGCGCGTTCGGTTTACAAACTGCAAGAAATCGATCAACGATTCAAAGTTCTCGCCAAAGGCGACACGGTGCTTGATCTCGGCTGTTCGCCTGGAAGCTGGTCCCAATACGCAAGTCAAAAGGTGGGAATCAACGGTCGCGTCCTTGGTGTCGATCTGCAGCCGGTGACGGTAAAGCTCGACAATGCGGTCTTCATTGAGGCGGATCTTCGCGATCTGAAGCTCAATGAAGTTTTTGAAACGTACGGATTTCAACCGCCCTTTGATGTTGTCATCTCAGACATGGCTCCGAAAACCACCGGAATTAAAAACACGGATCAAGCTCGCAGCCTCGAGCTGTGCGAACTTGCAGTTGATGTTTCGAAAAAGTTTTTGAAACCGGGCGGGCACTTTGTCTGCAAGTTTTTTCATTCAAGTGATTTTGGTGATTTGCGAAAGCTCTTGCAGGCCACTTTTAAAAAAGTAGAAATCGTAAAACCAGAATCAACAAGAACCATGAGCAAAGAAATCTTTTTTGTTGGGCTTTCCAAAAAGCAGTGATCGATAGTTTTAGTTGGTGGCGGTACGCAGTTACCTAGGAGTTGGAGATGGCAGCGGGGGCTTCGGTCAGCGTAGAACTTCCTCAAATCGTTCAGTATGTTGCGACAGGACTTTTTGCGGTCGCCATATTGCACACATTTCTGGTGAAAAAGTTTGCTGCCATAGCACATCGGTATCCTGAGGGGTCAGTGGGAGAAAACTTTTTTCACCTCTTGAGTGAAATTGAAGTCGTGTTTGGCTTCTGGGCCGGTGTTTTTATTTTGTTCCTGGTGCTTTTATTGTCTCCGGCCGAAGCCATCCAATATGTTGATACACGGAATTTTACCGAGCCACTCTTTGTCTTTGTTATCATGACAGTTTGTGCGACGAAGCCAGTTTTGGATATTGCCGGGCGCACCATGGGTGGACTTGCCAGGTTGATTCCTGGAAATCGCGACATGGCGGAGTTCATCGTGATTCTCATCGTGGGCCCGCTTATAGGCAGTTTGATCACAGAGCCCGCCGCAATGACAGTTTGTGCCTTGATGCTTTTAGATAAGTTCTTCCGCCGTACTGACGACATGAAATTCAAGTATGCGATGATAGGTCTTCTTTTTGTGAACATTTCGATCGGCGGGACTTTAACATCCTACGCAGCTCCACCAGTATTGATGGTCGCGAAAACTTGGAATTGGGATTCCACGTTCATGTTTACACACTTCGGCTGGAAAGCGATTGTCGCATGTAGCCTTTCAACGGCGCTCGTCGCGTGGCGATTTAGAAAATCGATTTTCGCCATGACACCGATCAAAGAGAGTAAAGAATCTCGTCGAACACCGCTTGGAATTGATTTTGTTCACTTGGCCTTTGTTGCACTTATTGTTTTAACGTCGCACTACCCGTCGATGTTCATAGGGCTCTTCTTGTTTTTCATAGGTGTCGCGGCGGTGACCAAAGAATATCAAGAGCCACTTAAATTGAAGGAAAGTCTTTTGGTTGGTTTTTTTCTCGCAGGACTTGTCGTGCTGGGTGGGCCGCAAGGATGGTGGCTTCAGCCGCTTCTTGCCAAGTTGGAAAGCCTGCCTTTGTTTCTTGGCTCAACAGCCCTCACGGCTGTGACCGACAACGCGGCACTCACGTACCTCGGAAGTCTAGTTCCAGGCTTAAGTGATGAATCGAAATATGCGTTGGTCGCGGGTGCTGTGACAGGTGGGGGATTGACTGTGATTGCCAATGCGCCGAACCCAGCCGGCTTTGGAATTTTAAACGGAACTTTTGGTGACACGGGCATTAGCCCCTTGGGGCTTTTATTGGGTGCATTGCCGCCGACGATCATCGCCGCTGCCATGTTTTGGCTCACCTAGTTGACCTTTTAGACTAGTCAGAAAAAGTGAGCCAGGATGAGACGCTAACGAAAGCTTCACAGAAATTCAGCAATCTGGTCGTAATACTTTATGACCAGAGTTTCGATAAGACCTAAGGCATTTTGCAATCGAGGTAAGTCGCGTGGCTGTTTTCACTGTTGAACAATCGGGATCGGTACTTGTCGTAAAGTGCGCTATGAATTTGGATGACCGCGCTTCAAAAGAAATGGCTGAAATCTCGGGCGGTTGGATCGCTTCGCCTGCCACTCACATTGTCTTGGACTGCAGTCGAGTTCTCAATGTCGACAAAAGTTTTTATAAGTCAGTGATTCAGCTGAAGTCCGCTTTAAAGTCGGCATCGAAGTCGCTATACACGCTGGGCCTTAACGAGACCAATTTGAAAAAGCTGAAAGCCGAGGGAATGGAAGCTGCGTTCAATCCCGTCAAAACAATGGATGAAGTTTTGCAAGCCGCAAAACCCAAGCCGCAGGCGTCTAGCGGAGCAGGGTCGACAGGTGAATCGAAATCAAACGGCTTGAATATGGATTTCATCCAACCATTCTTGGTGGCCACAAAGAAAACTTTTGAGACTCAAATTCAAACCACGATCAAACCACTTACACCTTCGCTTAAAAAGGCGACGATGCCCGGTGTTGATATCGCCAGTGTACTGACCTTGGTATCAAACGGCATTTCTGGAAGTTTTGTTTTGTGTTTTTCGGAAGAGGTGTTTCTGAAAGTTTACGGAAGCATGGTGGGGGAAACTATTGATACGATCACCCCTGAAGTCGAAGACGCAGCCTCTGAAATCGTCAACATCATCTATGGACTCGCAAAAGTTGAATTGAACTTAAAGGGCTATACGTTTCCAAAAGCATTTCCAACGGTTCTGCGAGGCGAAAAAATCAGCATTCGCCAATCGGGTTCGCGGCCAGCGGTGATTATGCCGTTTGAAACCGGGCTAGGCCGGTTTCATATCGAAATTGAGTTCGAAAACTAAATTCATTATTTAGGCTCTGGCTCTCAGCTTTCCGCGTAGCCGAGTCGACCAATCCTGAACGTCTGCAACAATTCGCAAGATCGCCGGGAAAACAAGGACGGTCAGCACGGAGCCGATCATGAGCCCCCAGCCAAGAGCGAGCGCAAGCGTCGCGACGAATCCATCACTACCGCCAACGCCATAGGCTGTGGGCATAAGGCCGAGCACGGTAGTAAGAGAGGTTAGAATAATCGGGCGTAATCTTGTAGTTGCCGCATCAATCAGAGCGGTATCAAGATCCAAGCCCTCACGCCTTCGAGTGTTAAAGAAGTCAATGTACACAATGGCGTTGTTAACAATAACGCCAGCCAGAGCGATAATTCCTAACATCGCCATAAAGCTTAGTGGTTTCCCGTGAAGTAAAAGTGCAAAGACGACGCCCATAAATCCAAGAGGAAGGGCAAGTAGTACTAGCAATGGCTGTAGAAAACTTTGAAACGTCAAAACAAGAATCATGAAGATCAGAACCGCAGCAACGCCGAACGCACGTAGAAGACTCTGCATACTTTCCGCTGTGTCCTCGTTTTCTCCGGCAAAAGAAATTTCGTAGGTTGGGGTGTCCTTCAAAATTTCTTTCAACTTGTCTTGAATGATCTTTGTGGCCGCAATGGCGGTTGTTTTGTCGAGATCAACGGAAGCGGAAACATTCAAAATACGTTTGTATTTTTCATGTTGAATGATCAAGCGCGAAGGAGCTTCGTCAAATGTAGCAACGCGACTGAGTGGCACGAGGTTTCCTTGCAGGGTTCCAATTTTTAAGTCGTTGAGCTGCTGATCGGCCCCTTTGTTTGGTGGACGAAGTTGGACGCGAATGTCGATTTCTTCATCGAGCGTCCGTGAGCTAGATGCGACTAGTCCGGCAAACGCAGCGCGAACCGTGTTGGCAATCTCGCGATTCGAGAGTCCGGCTTGGTTGACGAGGCCAGGGATCGGAGTGACTTTCACTTCTTTTTTTCCGATGACTTCAGAATCCTCGATGTCTTGCACACCATCAACGGTGGCCATGGTCTTTTTCAC
>JAXMMN010000170.1:0-1992 GCA_034366485.1 Bdellovibrionales bacterium | reverse complement strand
CTCTGTGCGATAGAACACCATTCAAAAAATAACTAATAAGTTCTCTGGTAAAACAGCTTTCTGACGGTTGACACCGGTCCCTTGTTAGACGGAAGTTTTCGTTGTGGAAAACCGTTATTTCCGTCTACTGACCTCGCTTCTACTTTCCGTTTTTGGTGTCTGCTTTTTGCAAATCAGTCAATCGCTTGCGTTTGAGATGGATGGGGAATATCGCTCGATCCAGACAGAGCGCGGCTTTGAGCTTTTGGATCCTTCGCCTATCGACAGCGAGTATCAGTCCGACCTATTGACCTACGCAGTTTCGCCAGAAGATTTTTTAAAGTTTTCTGAGCGGCGACATTTTTATCTTTCGGCAGGAAGTCTTTCTGCCACCCAATTCGACTTTCAATTGCGCGCGCAGATCGAGGAAGAGTTAAGTTCCGGATTGGTTTTCAAGTTTCTTCGCGCTGAGCACGAGAACTATGAAGAAGCTATTCGCAGTTCTGTGGTTGAGCTTCAGGCAAGGCTTTCCGAAAGCGCAGTCTGGTTCGCGGCGTACGGTACGCTCGCGCGACTAAAGAAAGAAGATGATGTGGGCTTTGCCTTCCTATGGCGACGTCCAAAAACAGAAAATGAAAACCGAGAACTTCGACTCTTTGTGACTTTTGCTGATTTCACGAGGTCCGAGCGAAATGATACGGGCGACTTTTTTGTCGGCGCCGGCCCCGTCGCTCTCGGTTTAAAGTGGGTCCGAGAAAGTACGAATCTCTACCGCGAGCTTTTGATCCGGCGCGAGTCGAGTCTCGAGTGGCGTGATCCAAGTTCGAATCGTTCTTATACCTACGGTCATCACGCGATCTCGGGTTTCTTGCGTCGAATCGATTCGGGCAATTGGCTGTCCCTGCGATGGCAGTGGGACCGAAAGCATACGGGAGTACTGACTTTAGATACAGCGGCCAACGTCACGGGGCGAGACTATGTTGATCGAGATCGACAGCAGGTTGAACTGCGGCGTCATCTTGTCATTGATGACCTCTGGTCGACACAGTTCGGTGCGCTTTGGGTCGCAAGGCAGTGGCGAGAAGAAAATAGTCGCGAGCTTTTGCATCAGAACTTAAGTCCCTTTTTCAGCGTTCGCTTTGGACCTGGCGTCGAGTTGGGAATTGAAGCAACTAAGTTCGAAGCACTCGGTGATCTGTCTCTCGGTTCGGCAACCGTACGAACGGAAGCTATTGAATCACGTCTTAATGGTCGCTATCATTTTGCGTTTGAAAACGGTGCTACTCTATCGCTAGCCCTGACCTTTGATATCGATCGTGCAGAGGGTGGTGCGTTTGAAGGTGGCCATGGGAAATTTCAGACCACCTTTTAGGAACTATACCCAAGTAATTTTCAGCTAAATTTTTTCCGAGTACTCTTTCCATTTCTTTTCGGCCTGCTCGATGAGCGCTTCGTCAGAGGCGACGTAGTTCCACTTCATATGGCGTGGTCCGTCTAATGGATCGCCACCGAAAACGGCGAGTCGGGTGCCGGGTCCCAATTCAATTGGATAAACCTTCGGCTCCGAGGTTCCGTCTTGGTCACCAGTGAACGTGGCATCTAGAACTAGAAGTTGACCAGCGACGACAACACCATGGTCTTCGGTCGTGACAGTCCCTTCCGCAACATACAAGCCCAGTTCACGTTCTCCGATCTCTAGACTCACAGCGTGTGACTTAGAACTCGCAGAATCAAACACCAAAAACAAGGCGCGTGAAGGGAACGGAGTTTCTGCAAACTTACTTTGATATTCTCCCATCAGTAATTGGCAGACGACATCTTTTCCAAGCGTCCAAAGCGGAAGATCCGCACCCTCAAGGTGATGAAACGAAGGTTCGCACTGCTCTTCGTCTTGTGGGAGTGCGATCCAAAACTGTAGACCGTGAACTTCTTCGGTCAGTCCCTGTTCAATGTGTGTGATCCATTTACCGGCGGTCATGAGATTGAGTTCCCGTTCGCGAATAATCTGTTCGC
>JAXMMN010000169.1:0-2279 GCA_034366485.1 Bdellovibrionales bacterium | reverse complement strand
AAACAAAAGGGGCCCCACTTTCCGCATCAGCTGCCCAACGCAGCTGGGAAGCTGACGCGGGCTCGGACAAACACATGGTGGCAGTCGCTAAAAATGTGGAGAACGCTATGCCGAGAGATCGACGGAAAGTCTTCAGATAGTTCGCGGTTTGTTCATTCTTCGGCTTTGTGAAAATCTGTTCGGGCAAACCCTCTTCAATCAGCTTCCCGTTTGTCATAACTAGGACTCGATCAGAAGCGTCACGAGCAAATCCCATTTCATGCGTCACCACGATCTGAGTCAGGCCTTCTGCTTTCAAATCTTTCATGACGCCCAAAACTTCTTGCACTAAGCCCGGATCAAGAGCACTGGTCGGTTCATCATACAAAAGAACTTCAGGATTCAAGAGCATGGCCCGAGCAATGGCTGCTCGCTGCTGCTCTCCTCCCGAAAGTTGCCGTGGGTAGCTGAGTGTTTTTTGCTCGAGCCCGACTTTCTGAGCAAGCTTCAATGCCCGAGATCTGATCGCATCGTGCTCCTTAGTCCCAGCTCTTGCTCCAAAGACCACGCGAGGTGCAAGCAACATGTTTTCGATTAGATTCAAGTGAGGAAAGAGGTTGAACGATTGAAAAACCATTCCGACTTTTTTTCGCACCTTCTGGGCCGCTTGCTCGAACGCTCGCTTACCGATCACTTGCGAACTCTGGAGTTCGGTTTTTTCTGACTCGAGACTATAGGAAATCTGACCCGTGTCGAAGTCTTCAAGCCCGTTGAGACAACGAAGAAGCGTCGACTTTCCGCAACCCGATGGACCAATCAGGGTAACAAGTTCGCCTTTTTTTACTGATATCGAAAAATCATCCACGACTCTTAGCTGCTGAAATGATTTTGAAAGCGAACGAGTCTCTAGAATCACGTCGATCCTTTTTCCTCAAGCTCCGCTATGCGCCGCCGGAGATCGACGGCATTTCGAAGCACCGCCGCGTTTTTCATGTACTCCGCAAGCGGCTGCACCGGCAGTCCGCCATAGGCACCAGGAACATCAATGTCTTTTGTGACACCCGCTCTATGGACCAGTACGACATCACTGCAAACATTCATGTGATCCAAGATTCCTGTTTGACCGCTAGTCATCACTCGGTCGCCGATCGTTGTTGAGCCTGCCACACAGAGCATGGCCGTCAGGAGACAGTCTTCACCAATCTGAACGCCGTGAGCGATATGGCAAAGATTGTCGATCTTTGTTCCCGCACCAATTTTTGTAAGATGATAAGCGGCGCGATCGATACAACAACCAGCGCCAACACGGACGCGATCCTCTAAGACGACGATCCCTGTTTGAGGGATGACATGACTTTTGCGTTTCGAGTCTTGAGCGTATCCGAAGCCCGCGGACCCAATCACGGTTCCAGCTTCGATGACAACGTCATCACCAATCACACATCCATAGCCGACGACGACGCCTGGATGTAGAACTGTGTTCTCCCCGATCCACACATCGTTTTCCACAACCGCACCCGCCATAATTCTCACTCCGCGAGACACCTGAACGCCCGCGCCAATGACGGCATGGGGCTCGACGATCACGGACGCGTCGAGTACGGCCGTTTCGTGCACGACCGCGGACGGATGAATACCCATCCAACCGGTTCTCGTAAAATCCCGAGACGCGAAAATTTGTTTGATCAACGCATGCGCGAGAGGGACCGCTTTTACCTGCAGGACATTGGCCTCAGGAAGTGCCATGAAAACTTCGGCAAGTTTCGGGTTCGTAACGATGAGCGCGGGCGTTCCCACTGACTTTGCACGCTCTATGACGGCATTTGCTACATCTGGCTTATCCACGAAAACCAATGCACCAGGCTCAAAGTGCTCAACGGCCGATATTGAGGAAATCACTTTCGTCCGATTTCCATCAAAGCTTCCAATAAGGCCGCTTCCCGGGCTCAATTGTTCGACCCGCTGAGCGATCTTTTCGAGCGCCGCCGCGATCGTGATTCCCATCGCAGGAAGAAGTGAATTTGGACGCTGTTTGATAAGTTCGGCATTCAGTTTCATATCGAAATAAGATCATGACACGACGGCTAGAGGCAACTCGTGTCGCTTCATCTAAGTTTGACTAAGTTAGGCGACTTGCTCAGTCTGAGTTGCATGGACATTTCGAAACTAGAAGAACGAATCAAGCTCCTGGAAAACAGTCTCGAGAACAAGTTTTCCGCAAAGACTGACCAACGCCTCGCTTCAAGCGGGTGGCTTTCGTCGATTGCGATTATTTGTTTTATTTTGGCAGCCGGTTTGTT
>JAXMMN010000168.1:0-11897 GCA_034366485.1 Bdellovibrionales bacterium | reverse complement strand
TTCACGATTCTCGACAAGATTAAGCTTCCGACAGCCATCGAAATCGACCGAATAGCTTGATCGCGACGCAAGCCCAACTCTTCGAGTTCCTCAATCCAGCTTTCCAAATGTTGCGCAAGAATGTTTCTTGTTTTTGCGCTTTGCCTTGGAAGTTCGCCAGCGAGTGCCGCTAGTACGCAGCCCGTTTCGGGTTGATCTCGGTGCGAAGTGGACAGGTAGCCTTCAAGAATCGCCGCCATTTTTCTGTTGGGTGAAGCTGATGGAGT
This sequence comes from Bdellovibrionales bacterium, assembly GCA_034366485.1. GTDB lineage: Bacteria > Bdellovibrionota > Bdellovibrionia > Bdellovibrionales > JAMPXM01. The sequence continues at coordinate 11,631 of JAXMMN010000168.1, read as the reverse complement.
GGCGACTGTGGCTTGCAATAGACGTTTCTTCGACTGACTTAAGACACTAGAAAGCGCCTGAGCGACCAAGTCTTCCTTTGACTGGAAATGGGAATAGAAGCCACCTGCGGTCAGTCCCGCTTTACTCATAATGGAGTCCACTCCAGTAGCCACGATCCCTTTTTTTCGAAAAAGCAGAGCAGCACTTCGAAGGATTCGGTCTCTCGACTGAAGTTTTTTTTCTTCTCTAGATGTCATGGGAGCCTCGCCAATTCTTGAAGAAGCAATGTGCGAAGGCTAGCGCCCATGGCGGCACTTGCGACATGTGTTCCCCCTGAAATGGGATGAATGCTTCCGGAAAACCCCAGCTCTGTGATCTTACGGTGGGCGTCCGCTGTTTGCTCAATTGGAAAAACTTCGTCCTTGGTCCCGTGAACCGCATGAACCGATGGCGCATTTGAAGAGCGACTAATGAGAGGCGAGAAGTAGTCCGCGCGAAACCCAGTTCCAATACCAATAATTGAAACAACTTTGCTCAAGTGCTGCGCAAGATATGGTGCGAGGTAGCCGCCTTGTGAAAACCCGATCAACACTTTCGGTATGTCACCATATCCAAGTTCGTTGATCAGAGTCTGAATTCCCACAACCGCTGCATCGGGCGAAACAACCATTTTCTGTCTTGCGTCGTCGTAAAAGTACCAGGCGTAGGCCTCGCGCCATCCATCCTCAACTTTGATCGGAACAGGGAATGGTCCATTCGGAATCAGTGCAGCGATTTCTTCGAAGTCTTTCGGCAGGCCCTCTGGAAAAAGTCGGCGCGTAAAACTGCCGCCGTGGTCGGCATAGCCATGAAGAAAGATGGTCAACAGTTTTGGTTTCGAACGGTCAATGTGGCGGTAGCTCATCGGAAGGCGGGCGGGAATACCTTCTTTGACATGGAGGGGCAGGCTGGACAAGGAGTGAGAATTCATATTACGATCGTAATATGAAAAGTATCCAAACGGAAATCAAATCAGAAAACCCCTTAAAAGGACGACGTTCCGAGCAAAAGACCGGCCTGAAGGCAGCAATGATGTCTCTTTGGAACCTCTGGCCACCGTTTCTTGGTGCTGGGATCGTGGTCGAAAAGGTTGAAGGCGGTTACGGATCAGATGGCTGGAAGGCCATGCAAATTAAGTTAAAGCTGCGATTTTGGAATTCTAACTACGTCGGTACACAATTTGGAGGATCGCTGTTCGCGATGACGGATCCTTTTTTAATGGTGATGCTTGTCCGAAGATTGGGGCGGGATTATGTCGTCTGGGACAAGTCGTCTTCCATACGGTTTAAGCGACCTGGAACAAGTGATTGCCGGGCGCGATTTGAAATCACAGATTCTGAGCTTGGCGACATCAAGCTTCGCGCCGATCAAGACGGTCAGTTTGATTGGCACCGCAAAATTGAAATCCGCGACATTGAAGGCAAAGTGGTCGCCGAAGTTGACAAGGTAATTTACATTGCGACACGTGAGCATTACCTAAAGGGGCGGCAAAGCTAGTGGCACTCGCAGGCACTTGGTGATGCTCCGGCATTCTGATCAGAAGCCGCGACAGCGTTGTTCAAAAGGGAGCACTTTAGAATTTTACCGTCAGCACGGACTTGGAACTCCTGAATCCTGCCATCTACTTCCGTTGCGGTTCCTGCAGCGCCGCCTTTGAACAGAGACTCGTCAAAGAGAAGGCCCAGTTTTTTCTCAAGTCGCAGAGTCTTGCTATCGAGTCGCCACTTTTTAAAATCCGAACCCTGAGTTTTAGCTGCGGCCAAAGACGCAATTACGGACGGCACGCCCTCGGCATCGAGATCAGAAATCTGCGCTTTTAAGCCTTCGGATGAAGCGTCAGCTGGAAGAAGCTCGATCGTTCGACGAGAGCCGGTCTTTAACTCGAGCTCTTCTTTTTGCTGAAGGAGTTCCTGCTTTTTCACGCGGCCAAAGACTTTTTCCAGATCTAGGACGGTGAACTGATCAAACGAACTTAGGTCGCTTAACTGCCGATCGCTCCAGCATTTTTCTATGGCAGAGAGAAGGCTTTGATCCGTCGCTTCAGTGGGTGGAACCGGCGCTGTGTCGGTCGCCTCAGCGGGGAAGTGAGGTGGAAGCGGTGTCGCGGTTGGCCCTTCGCTTCCGGTTTGGCCGGAGCCAAGTGTTGGCCTCGAGATATCGTTTTCATTTGGAGGTTGAAACGACTTTCTACCAAGCCAAGCGATCGCAAGCCCTAGTGCAAGGATCGTGATGACCGCCTTGCGTCCTGAATGGGAATTTTTGCGTGGAACGTCGTTGTGGTCTGACACAGCTAGAAAGACTAGAATCTTTTTTAAATCAGAGCAATTCCGCACTTGTCCTCGCCGGCCGAAAAGGTTCCAATATTGCGTGTTCCAAAAACTTGAAGGAGAGATTTAATGAAACTCAACGTGAAGGGTGCGGCAATTGTTGCTGTTGCAGCTTTAACCTCAATCGCTATTTCGGGCTGTAAGTTTGTCGGCAACGCGAATCTCGCGAAAGATGAAGCGCGCGCCAACTATGCATTGGGCTTGGAAATCGGAAGCAATCTTAAGCAACTGAATGTGAAGGAAGATCCTGCTGCCATTCTCGCAGGTGTAGCTGATGCGTTAGAAGGCAAAGAACCGCGCGTCGCTCGAGAAGAAATTCGTTCTGCGATCATGCGAATTCGCGAGGGCGGATCGGCCAAGGCAAAAGAAGAAGGCACAAAATACTTAGAAACAAACAAGGCTAAGTCCGGCGTGACGACCACTGCGTCGGGGCTTCAGTATGAAGTCATTACCGCTGGCACTGGAGCGACGCCAGTTGATGGAGATGTCGTAAAGGTTCATTATAAAGGTACGTTGGTTGACGGAAAAGTTTTTGACTCTTCGATCGATCGAAAAGAGCCAGCGGAATTTCCACTAGGACAGATCATCAAGGGTTGGGACGAGGCGCTCAAGCTGATGAAAGTTGGCGCGAAGTGGAAGCTCACGATTCCGCCAGAGTTGGCTTATGCCGAGCGTGGAGCTGGCCCGATTCCGCCAAACAGCGTTTTGATCTTTGAAGTTGAGCTTCTTGATATCAAAAAAGGCGCTGGCGCAATGCCCCCAGGACATTCTCACGGGGACGGACACGATCACGGTGCGAATCCAGAATCAGAAGACAAATCGAAGAAGTCTAAAAAAGGTAAGTAGTCCCGGCTCGCCGTCGTACATCGACGGCTATCAGTAACAAAAAAAAGGCGCTCACCCGAGCGCCTTTTTTTATTGTTTCGAAACGCAGACGCAGAAACTGCGATGATTTCGGAACTCCGGCGATTACTAATGCTGAGGGAAGATGAACGCACCTAACAGAGGTCGGCACATGCCATTTGAGGAGGCTCTCGCGCGGCAGGATGCCGGTTCCCCCGCGAGGAGGGGGAAATCGCTGAGCCAAGGGCGAAGTGCAGCATGGGCCAGGGGCCCATGCGACACCAACTGCCGCCCTCCGAAAATGGCGTGGGGCGACCGTCAGTCGATAGAGTCTATCTTCTCGATGGCGTCTTCGCCCGGTCGCTTCACAAAATAGAGGGCAATAATTCCGATAAGAATTAATCCGGCAGTTATAAGTTCTGGCTTCTGCGCATGAAACAACATCGCGAGGCAAGCGACCACGCCGAGCGCAGGTACAAAGTACGGCACGTCGAACGCACCTTTTGGCGTCGGCTCGCGGCGTTTTAGTACGATGAGAGCGGAGTTAACCAAAACAAAGCAACCTAACAGCAAAACGCTTGTCGACTTAGCGAGCGAAGAAATGTCGCCGGAAAGAGCGAGTCCAAGAAGGATGACGTAAAGAACAGCCACAGCGATATGTGGTGTCGCGGTTTTACCGTGAACTTTACTTAAGAAAGATGGCAATAGCTTTTGTTTCGACATTCCGTAGAGCAGGCGTGATCCCATGACGTAGTTGAGGAGTGCCGTATTCGACACTGCAAAGAGTGCCATGATCGAGTACAGCTTTGGTGGAAACCAGGGCGCCGCGGTGCGAACAACATCAACGAGAGGCTCTTTTGATTCAGCCAATTGAGCTGCGGGAACAACAGATACGGCAATCAAGCTGATCAAAACATAAATGATCGATGCGCCAGCAACAGCGAACAAAAGTCCACGCGGAATAGTTCGCGCAGGGTCTTTGACCTCTTCGCTGACATTCAAAACATCTTCAAAACCCACGAATGAATAGAACGTTAGGACTGCGCCGCCAAGAATCAGGCTTGTCGTGATAAGCCCGTCAGGGTTTGTTACCGGGACGCTGGCATCGAAGTAGTCCACGCCACCAAGATAAGAGATGCCAAAAACGATGATGATCAGAAGTCCAGAGAGTTCAATCACCGTGCAGAGAGAGTTGGCCCACATGGACTCACGAATTCCGCGAAAAACAATTCCTGCAAGCAATGTCGCAAAACCAATGATCAACACCCAAAGTGGAATCGAGGGGAACATGCCTTGAAGATATCCAGAGAAAACCCGACTCGCGGTTGCCATTGACGTTAGTCCAGAGGCCAATGCGGCAAGACCGACAATGTAGGCAAGCCAGGTTTTTTTGAAAGCACGCTGAGTGACATACGCTGCACCGCCAGCGCGGGGAAACCGGCTGCCGACGGCAGCGTAGGATAGCCCGGTAAGTCCAGCCGCAATCATGCTAGCGAGAAATGCGAGCCAGATGGCATTTCCCATTTGCCCAGCAGCTCGACCAATAAGTCCGTAAATCCCAGCACCCAATATGTCGCCGATCCCATACAGTGTCAGTGCAAGTAGGCCAATGTGGCGTTTCAATTTGGGTTCGCTAGATGTTTGGTCGTGATGAACGACTCTTGAATCGATTTCCATGGGTTTAAGAGTACCGAGTTGCAGACGCGAGGTCACGCAGAGTATCTTTTAGATTGATAGTCAAGACCGTGGGGCGAAGTATGGGACTGTTCGAAAGTCGAAGATGGCGATTCGTCAGTTTCAATGTCGAGAATCTTTTTCTCTATTTTGATGAGGCTCCTACACGAGACATGGCATTGATCAATGAGGTGGAATGGCGCAAGCTGTCCCGCTCGACAGTCGACAACAAACCATTGAAACAAGTTCGTGAAATTGCGGCGACAGTTGAAGATCTGGATCCAGATTTTTTAATGTTGAGCGAAGTTGGTGGACGAGAAAGTCTTGCTAATTTTTCAAGTTATTTTCTACGCGATCGATATATTCCCTACCTCATCGAAGGAAATTCGGATCGAGGAATAGACCTCGGTTTTTTGGTGAAGCGCGATTTGCCTTTGAAATACGACTTGATGTCACACAAAAATCGCAAACTTGATTTTCTGTATCCTCACGAACGCCTGACGAAAGAAACTGGCTACACGCACCTTCGAGCGGGGCGGGTAACCTCGCACCGTTTTTCTCGAGACGTGCTTGAGCTTAGGTGTTACGGGGAAAATGACGAGCGCCCTGAATTTATAATCATGCAAGTTCATTTGAAGTCGCCGCTCGATCGCGACCGCATCGACCCAGGAGGCAAGGACCGGCGGAGAGCAGAGCTAGAAATGCTCGTTAAAATTTATGGTGAAGTTCGAGAAGAGTACGGAAGTCCACCGGTACCTGTTTTGATTTCCGGCGATTTTAATGGGGCGATTTATGGCGCGCAGCCCGATGAGGAATTTCAGGCTATGCGCGATTCAAATTTGACATGTTGTCTGGAAGCGGCGGGAATTCCTCTCGACGAAAGGTTCACTTGGCTTCACGCACATCCGCGGCGCCCAAATTTTCAGAAACAACTGGATTACATCTTGGTTTCGCCTGAACTTCGCTTGCGCGTAGATAAGGAAGATACCTGGGTTTATCGGTTTAAAGACGAAAATGGATTTTACCGACAGATCCCTCGAAACTTAAATGAGAAGAAACTTTTGCCATCGGATCACTATCCAGTTGTCTTGACATTAAATTCGGCAATTTCTCCCAGTGGCAAAAAACCAGATCGCGAATAAAAGCGGTGCGCTTTTTCCTGCTCGGTGTCTGAAAACAAAATGACTCCTGCGATGTCGTCGATCTTAGCTTCGATCGCCATGAGACTTAAGATCTCTGATCCATAATGACTGCCTCGGAAGGCAGAGTCGACGAAGACCAACGAAATGCGGGCTAAGCGCCCAAATTGAGGATCTTCAAACTCGCCGCTGAAGGCGGCCATGCCGACAGGTTTCCGTCGATCGCTAACAAGTGTTTCAAAAATCAGTAACCGCCCGCGATTGAGCCACTGAAGCGCTTCATCTCGTGCATGAGTTTTTGTTTCCTTAGAAAACTGTTCGGCCCAAAGCGCGATCTGCTTTCGATCTGCCTCGCCGGCGCGGCGGAAGGTAAGTCGTTCGTTCGAAATATCTGTGCGCGCTAAGGGATTTCGCCACCAGGCCGTTTGTGTGGTCGTCGTTGACGTCGATGAAAGTTGAAGCGACTTCACAAAATGGGGAGTGGCAATCACTTGCTTTGGCTCGAAGCGCTGGAGCATGAATTCGCGCAGCGTTTGATCAAAAGGCTGATGGACGGCCGGTGAGTCTTGAAAGTCGAATTCTGGGCAGGTAAGTACGACCCGTTGTGAGGGCAGCGCGACTCCCCAAATTCTAGAGGGGCGAGGTAGATTTTTTGTCGAACTTCGTCCAAGGGTGAACCAAAGACTTGAGGTACTTTTTGTACCGGCCTTGACGTCGGCAAGCGTCAGCACTTGATGTTGAACGGCCAACCACCGGCGTCGATCGCTGGGATGAAATGCGTAGAGAAGGTCGACATGCTCGAGGAGCTGGTCCAACCAGAGACGCGGTTGTGTGTGCCATTCGATCGGTTCCATCAACTTTCTTCTATTTCTTTAGGTTTGTCTTTGTCTAGGACGGGTTCAAGTCGCTAGCCTTATGGATATGGCAAAACGAAGAATTGGACTGATGACAGGTGGCGGAGATGCCCCTGGGTTGAATGGAATTATCGAAGCTACGGTCAGATCACTTGCAAATCATCCGATCGAGCTTGTCGGAATTTGCGATGGTTTCGAAGGCATTTACGCAAGGCGAACGGTCAGTCTGACCTCTGCCGGAGTTTGGAATGCGCATGCAAATGCAGGAACACTGCTTGGAACTTCCAACAAAAGTAGTACGAAGGGGCGAGAGCCAGAATTTTTTAAAGCCTTTGCGGATTTGAAATTAGACGGCCTCATCGCGGCCGGTGGTGATGGAACGTTTGAGGGGCTAAGCCGCGTCTTGAAAGGCTTGAATCTGATCGGCGTACCAAAGACGATCGATAACGATCTTCAAGGAACGGACGTGACCTTTGGTTTTGATACCGCCTGTGCCGTCGTGGCCGAAGCGGTCGACGCTCTTCGTGCCACAGCCGATGCGCATCGTCGCGTTCTGGTGGTGGAAGCTATGGGGCGAACCGCCGGATGGATCGCCTTAGGCGGTGGCCTTGCGTCTTACGCAGATGCGATATTGGTGCCCGAGCGTCCATTTGACCGAGAAGCACTGAAACTTCACCTTACAAAGCTGCAAGCCGGTGGTCGTCGTGGTGCGATGATCGTGGTGGGCGAAGGTGCCCATGCCATAGGGGAATCTGCGCGAATCGCATTCCGAGTGGAAGGAAGCCCGCAAGCCGATCGTTTTGGTGGAATTGCCGAAGAAATCGCGCGCTGGGTGGAAAGAGAAACGGGCTGGGAATCCCGGCACGTTGTGCTTGGACATTTACAACGATCTCGTCATCCTACGACGACCGATCGCTTTATAACCGCGTCAATGGGTGTTGAGATTTCACGGATGGTTTTAGAAAACGCCTGGGGCCAAGCGGTCGTCGTACGTGGTGGAGTTGTCACGAGGGCGCCGCTTTCTGATTTGATGAAGCCGCCTCGCTTGGTGGATTCCGAACATCGGTGGGTGAAAATCGCTCAGTCGCTAGGAATATTTATTTAAGTCGTCGAATTGCCAACGTCGAATCACGTTTGCTGGCATAGCCTTCGCGAATTCGAAGCTCAAAACCAGCATCGACGAGTGCACGTTTTAAGTGACCTGTGCAGGCATAGGTCGAAAGCACGCAGGTTTCGTTACAAGCGGTCTTTAGAAAATGATCGAGAAATTCCCGCGTCCAAAGCTCCGGCGTCGATTTGCTGGAAAACGCATCAAAGGCGATACAGTCAAATTTTCTCGAAAACTGAGTTTCCGGTGTCAGCGGACCAGACAGAATCCAAGACTTTTTCTCAAGCGCATTTCCGATCGCTGTACGAAGTGTGTCGACTGTCACCAGTTCGGACTTCATCGCTTCGGACGTGCGGACCGCAATCTGCTGGTAGATCTCTGGAGAAACAAACGCAGCTTGCGTATCGGAGTGGGCCCAATTTGCAAATGAGGAATTAAGTTCTTCGATGAGTTCGAAACTCTCGCCTTGTGGTTTTGTGCCTGACTTCAGTGCCAATGCCGCCGACAAGATTTCAACGTAGCCAAGTCCAAGTCCCAATGAAAAAACGGCGGGTTCTTGAATGCTCAATTCGTTTTGCGCGACCTCATAGGCAGTCCCGTAAATATAGACGGTTTCGTTGAAGGCGCCTCTCAGCGAGTGCATGGTTTCGCTTTCGCCAAGTCTTGCCGTGAGGCTTCCGTCGGCCGTTTCGACCATTTGGAAGGGAAGTCCACCGGGTAAAAATGTGGCGGGACCGACGTTTCTGGCATCAGAAAAAAATGGATTTTGACCGTGGGTCTTGGAAGTGGACATGCCTAGGGTTTTGAATGGGTTCACTGTGTCCATCAAGGGTTAAATGCAGGACTTCCTTATTGACACTGCGCTGCCTTCACAGCCAAGTTCCCCTAACGATGCTCATGACAGATTTACCACTTAAACAGATTCCGGCCGAGTGGGAGGGGAAGCCCTACCATCCCATCAGTTTGGATTACAAAACTCGCTTTGGCGGTAAAGTCGTGAAGGTGCCTGTGTCGATTGCGGATTCGTGCCCGAATCGCGATGGCTTGAAGGGCATGAAGACCTGCATTTTTTGCGACGAACACGGGAGCTTCGCCTACGCAGATTCGCAAAAAGAAAGTTTGAAGGCGCAGATCGAACTTCACCGATCGAAAGTCGCAACTCGATTCAATGCCGCAAAATTCTTGGTTTACTTCCAGGCTTACACGACGACGTTTACGGCCCTTGGTCGCCTGAAAGATGGCTTTGATTTGGCTTTGTCTTATCCGGACACCGTGGGTCTTGTCGTTGGGACACGCCCTGATTGCTTGTCCGAGGCCGTGCTTCGAACGTGGCGCGAGTATTCCGAAAAAACATTCGTTGGCGTCGAAGTTGGTGTTCAAAGTTTTGACGATGATCAATTAATTTGGATGCGGCGAGGGCACACAGGCGCGCAAGCGATTCGCGGGATTGAACGAATCGCAAAAGAGTCCGGCGTTGATGTTGGGATTCACTTGATGTTTGGTTGGCCGACAGAAAACGATAAACAAATTGTCGAAACAGCGAAGCTCTGCAACTCGCTTCCGATTTCAAATGTGAAGCTTCACAACCTTCATGTTTTAGCGAAAACACCGCTCGAAGACCTTTACCGCGAGGGCTCGTTTGAACCGATCGAGCTTGATCTCTATGCTCATCGGGTTGCGGTTTTTCTAGATCACTTAGATCCGCGAATTGCGGTTCATCGTCTCGCCGCACTTTCGAATCGCTGGGACGAGTTGATTGCACCGGAATGGGTGCGACACAAAATGAAAAGCTGGCAGGGAATGATCGACCGAATCAACGCGGCTGGTTCTTACCAGGGGCGTCTATTTTAAATCGTCGATCAGGTGTTGAACGGCGCCGGTTTGGTCGATGGTCCAAACATCTAGAACTGGGTCGCTGTCGAGATTGGCGGCCGCGACCATTTTGAAAGTCGTTTTGGTTGCGGTGCAATCCGGACAAAAAGAAATCAAGCGATCAAAATCAATCGACTTCACTTGAGTCATCGGGCTCAAGATTATCGGCGCATCAGGTTTGTATCCTGGATCGGATTTCGCTTTATCGATCGCATCCTGTGACCGTTGAGCCGCAAGCATCGCGATCGTGCGCATTTCGGGATTCCACTTTGAATCGCCCATGGAACTGCTTGTTACACCATCGGTCGCTTCTTTGAACGAGGCCGCCTTCACAAAACCAAAAGCGTACAGCACGCGCTTTGGCCAAAGCTCGAGCGCTTTCAGATCTGTGGTGTAAAAGCCGTGCTCTTTATAGAACTTTTGTTGGGCTTGAAAAACCAAATCAAGATCTGCGCGTACGGCAACTTGAATGGCCTTTAATTGTCGCTGTTTGGCCCAGCCCGCGCCGCCCGTCACTCCCCAGATGACTCCGACCATCGTCAGCAAAACAATCACCGCGCCCACGACGTGGATGGAGCGTCTTGCGCGCGTTTCGGACGCGGTCTCGGGAGCCGGTTGAAGATCCGGCTGATAATCTGGATGATTGCGATCATTTGATGGCACGATTGTCATGTTCAGAAAGGATTAGCAGAGGTCGACGGACGGCGCAAACGCTGAGGGATGGCGGGAGATTTAGATTTTTCCCGACCAAGGACTTGCGGTTTTGAAGACGCTTCTCCCCATTCGATTGGAGGTTTAGCTAAAATAGACAGATATGACGCCTGGCTCCTCTGATTCAAATCCGCGAAAACTTGGACTGGTGCTTTCTGGTGGCGGCGCGAGGGGTGCTTACCAAGCGGGCGTGTTGAAGGGAATTGCGGAAGTCGCAGCTTCGATTGGCGTCGCAAACCCCTTTCAAGTGATCACAGGCGTAAGTGCTGGAGCTGTTAATTCGGCGGTGATCGCGGCCCATCCGGGGCAATTTGCTGAAGCGACAGATCAACTCACGGAAAATTGGAAGACGATCACAGCGAAAGAGGTCTTCAAAACCGACGCGGTTACAGCCGGTCGTTTAGGGTTTAAGTTTTTGATCGATACTGCATTGGGTGGAATGAAAGAAAAAAAGATGGCGCGGTCGCTGTTGGACACCGCTCCGTTGAAGGAATATCTCTCGAAGAGAATAGAATTTGATAAAATTGATTCGCGATTTCGGGAAGATGGAATTCAGGCGTTGGCTTTGACAGCGATGAACTACACGAATTCGCACTCGATGACGTTCGTTCAAAGTTTGAAGCCAGCCGTCATGTGGGATCGTTCGCGCCGACGCAGCGTAAATGCGAAAATCGGAGTCGAGCATGTGATGGCATCCGGTGCGATCCCGATGTTTTTTCCTCCAGTCCCTGTTGGGCAAGATTTTTTTGGCGACGGCTGTTTAAGGAACACGGCGCCGTTAAGTCCCGCCATTCATTTGGGGTCGGATCGAATCATTGTGATCGGTGTCAGACGACCAGATCACCTCGCGCCGCCACCATTGAGTGATGTATCGCCGTCGCTTGCTCGTGTTGTTGGTGTCGTTTTGAACGCTCTTTTAATGGATGCTGTCGAGTTTGATATGGAACGCTTGGGGCGAATCAATCAAACGGTGGACCTCATTCCGGCGGGGACACGGACGAACCTGCAGCTTAGAAAAATCGACTACCTTTGGATTCGGCCAAGTAGGGACATTGGTGCCATCGCTGCAGGCTTGTACGATCGT
>JAXMMN010000167.1:0-12316 GCA_034366485.1 Bdellovibrionales bacterium | reverse complement strand
TTTTTGCGTGAGAAGCGCTGCTAATTAGCCCCTAGAGATTCGCTCCGGTTAGCGATTCTATCAGAATACTTTGATCGCCATCAGGAATTTCTTCCTGATCAACTCTTCTGCTAGGTGAGGGGGCCTTAGACAACTTTTATTTTGTTTTCCGATCCATAAGGCCTGCTTATGTCACCCTGGAGAGCAACATGAAATTAGTTTCCTGGTGGGACTCCCGAATATTAGTCTTTTCAGTTACTTAAGTGTGGTGGTTCCAAAATAGTTCTTAGATTTATTTAGGGATGCGCGCCGCATTACTGCGCCGCAATGTAACGATAAAGAATTCGCAAAGAGGTTTTTTAAGCAGCAGAAATTCAGAGCTAATCGGTCGCGGAATCGCCGCGTTCGACGACGAAAAATAGTTCTCGACCGAATCGTCGGCCGTGAGAGTTTCTTAAGCGCTTCCAAATTAAAGGTCGAAACAGCGATCGCTTTGATTGACGCAGTGGCTCGAGAAGGCGGCGGCGCAGTTCCCATTCGGTTCCGCCGTAAGGAGGCCCGAGCGGTTTATCCATTGTGGGAACAATTCCGAGAACTCTTCCACGAGGTGATAGAAGCCGCCACCAGGTTTTGCAAAGCTCTGCCCGGCGATGCGGAGGAACAGCGCAGTACATTGTGTGTTCGAAAATAATGTCAAAGCTGCTGGACCAATTTGCAGGAAGCTGGAACGCATCGAGAGCCTGCCATCGAAGAGTGGGACTTTCGCCGTACAGGCTCTTCGCTTTCGCAATGGCGTCTTCCGAAAAATCGACGGCCGTCACGATGTGGCCTCGCTTCTCCCACCACGCGGCATCGTGTCCGAGGCCGCAACCGAGAATCAAAACGCGACTTCTTGTGAATTTCAGTGGCGGAAGCAGTTCATCCAGCAACGGATGTGCGGCGCCCAGATCCCATCGCAAGTGACCGGTTCGATAGATCTCGCTCCACCAGCTTGCATGCTCTGCGGCCGGAGTCTCTTCGAAATTTGATTTCAATTGAATTGTACGATCGCCGAAGGTCACCGAGTCATCGTCGTAATCGGTCGCCGCCTGGAAAAAGCGCGCCTGTGCACTGCGACTCAGAACAGCCGGTACGCCCTCGATTGTTCGAAAGTGAAATCGATCCCATTCGTCGAAACAAAGGGTTTCTGGGTCGAATTTCTTTTCGACTCCGTAGGGAAATCTGGCTGTCCAGGCGGCTTCATTTTCGTCGGCAAACAAGACGTCGAGTGCAACCAATGGCTGGTCAAATGCTTCAACGATCACAGTGTACTCGCCGCCGGCGTCTCTGTCGGTGAAAAAGGCGCGCCCGCGGTCGTCGAGTTGAATTTTCGAAAGCCATTCGGCGCCGAGGGCTTGATCTGAAACCCGAAGGCCGTCCATGACGAAGTAACCCTCCTCATCGAGGGTTACGAATCGCGTGACGCTAGCCTCGTCAATCACTGAGCTGGGTCTTCGCCGGTGGCCTTGATTTCGGTCCCGTTGCGGTAGCGGATCAAGGGAGATCGAACTTTTTCGTCGACCCATTCCCAAGTGATTCCATCAGAGGATCGCAGGCGGACAGTGCCTTCAAAGACCTGCTCGGTCATTTCGCCAGCGGTCGTGGGTTCGTTGGTGAGGTAACGAAAGCGAACGAGCATTTCTTTTGTGTCTGGCTGAGAAGAACTTACGTCTTCGCTAAATAGCTGCTGGAAAATGACATCCGTGACTCCAGGGCGTCGTGCTCGAATGTACTGCACGATCATTTCCTCGAGGCTCACTTCAATTTCTCGCCGTTGCTCAAGCGCGAGATCAGTACCGTCGTGATCGCTATTCGCGAGACTCCAAGTCCATCCCATCATGACAATTGCAATCGCGGTCGCGATGTACTTGCTAATCCCCACTGAAAGGCCTCCCAGCGTCAAAGCTTTTCCTCGAGTTCGACGTCAAATAGACAGTAAACTCGAGCGACCTTGAACGGCAAGGGAAACTGGCATAAAGAACTACATGCGATTTTACACGCAGTTACACGCGCACATCTCAAAACGAGCGCCCTTGATGGCGCCAAAGGCTGTCCGCGAACAGTTGGAAGCGGTGCTGACTGTCGTCGTACCGGCACTCGGTGGTCTTCTGCGATCGACTGTTCAGCATGCGGGCGCGCGGGTTGTCGATCGTGCGATCGACGTTTTAGGACTTGGCAGGCACGGAATTCGTCTGACCGGTTCTTCACTGTCAAACAGTGCCACCCGTTGGGAGGCAGAGCTATCGACTTGGTCGGCCGCAAGCGTCGCCGAAGCGGCTGAGCTTTTAATTCATCGTGCTCTTGTGCCGTTTTTTGATTTAGAGGGCGGTGAGTACGCAGCTCTTGAGTCGATGAAAACCAAGTGGTTGCAATCGGCCCGTGGATCCCAAACTCGAGGATCGATTGTCTTAGAGTGGTCGGTTAACGATCGAGAAATGTTTCGCCGTCGAGTTTTAGAAAACCTTGCGAACGGAACAACGGCCGAGTTGACCTTGGCCGGTGTCGATGAATCGGGAATTGTGATCGTCGAAGTTGAAGCGACGGTGTTTGCTCGCGCGCGCGCTCAGCTAAAAGGAAGCTTATGATTGGAAATTTGGAAGGTGTCCCAAGTGGGCCAGTGTTAGATTCTGCTTTCGCGTCTCCAGCTGCGCGAGCAGCAGATGATTTTCGATTGAATCAAAATGCAATGCTTCGACAAGTTGAAGAGTGGCGGAAAAACGTCGCGACCGCGAAAGAAGGTGGCGGGCGGGAAACCATCGAACGACATAAGTCTCGCGGAAAACTAACTGCACGCGAGCGGATCGACGCGCTATTGGACCCGGGCTCTGCTTTCTTAGAGCTTTCGACACTTGCGGCGTGGGGCCTCTATGATGGCGCAGCCCCAGGTGCGGGAGTTGTGACGGGAATCGGAATCGTCAGCGGTCAAGACTGTATGATTGTTGCGAACGACGCCACAGTTAAGGGCGGTACTTATTTTCCCATGACAGTGAAAAAGCATCTTCGCGCGCAAGAGATCGCGACCGAAAACCGGTTGCCATGCATTTATCTTGTCGATTCGGGCGGTGCGTTTTTGCCTCTTCAGGCAGAAGTTTTTCCAGATCGCGATCACTTCGGCAGGATCTTTTTCAATCAGGCAAGAATGTCGGCCGCGGGAATTCCGCAAATTGCGGTCGTCATGGGCTCTTGCACGGCGGGCGGTGCCTACGTTCCGGCGATGAGCGATGAAACTGTGATTGTGAAAGGCAACGGGACGATTTTTTTAGGCGGTCCACCGCTTGTAAAAGCAGCGACGGGCGAAGTCGTGACGGCGCAAGAATTGGGAGGCGCCGACGTCCATACTCGACTGAGCGGAGTCGCCGATCATCTAGCCGACGACGATCAGCACGCGATCGAAATCACGCGCGATATTGTTGCGAATCTCAATCGCGTGAAAAATGTCCCTTTTCGTTTGGCTCAGTCGGAAGAGCCTGCTTATTCGGTTGAGGATATTTACGGCGTGATTCCTGCGGACACGCGAAAGCCGTTTGATGTGCGCGAAATTATCGCGAGGATCGTCGATGGAAGTCGTCTGCACGAATTTAAACCGCTTTATGGCGACACGGTTGTCTGTGGGTTCGGACATATTTTCGGAATGCCAATTGGAATCGTTGCGAACAATGGCGTTCTTTTCAGCGAAAGCGCATTGAAGACCGCGCACTTTGTCGAGCTCTGTGATCAGCGTGGAATTCCACTTCTGTTTTTGCAAAACATCACAGGGTTTATGGTCGGCAAGAAATACGAAAACGAAGGCATCGCAAAGCACGGTGCGAAAATGGTGATGGCAGTGTCCAACGCGTCAGTGCCGAAGTTCACAGTGATCATTGGTGGATCCTATGGAGCGGGAAACTATGGCATGTGCGGGCGCGCCTACCAGCCACGTTTCTTATGGATGTGGCCAAACGCGAAAATTTCTGTCATGGGCGGCGAGCAGGCTTCAAACGTACTTTTAACGGTAAAAATGGATCAACTTGCGGAGCGCGGTCAAAAAATGTCAGAGACCGAACAGGCTGCGTTCAAGGCACCGACCCTTAAAAAATACGAAGAGGAAAGCTCGGCCTACTATTCGACGGCACGACTTTGGGACGATGGCATCATCGACCCGAAAGACACGCGTCGGGTTTTGGGACTTGCACTTTCTGCTACCTGCAACGCGCCAATGGAAGAACGCCGCAAGGGCGTTTTCCGAATGTGAGGATGATGTGACAACGATTGAAGTGTCGCTTGATCGAGCGGCTGGCGTCCTTTCCAATCAAGCGGTGTTGCGGGTTGCCCTCGCGCGGCCGCAAGTTCGAAATGCTTTCGATGCACAAACGATCAAAGAACTAACAGAAGTCTTTTCGAAAGCAGGCCGAGAGGGTCCCTACAAAGACGCTCGTGTCGTACTTCTATCTGGCCATGGCAAATCCTTTTGCGCAGGCGCAGATCTCGATTACATGAAATCAATGGCGAAGTTTTCTCACGACGAAAACCGCAAGGATGGGGAAAAACTTTTTGCAATGTTCGATGCGGTCCGTACGTGTGAAGTTCCAGTGATAGTGCACGTGCATGGCCACGCAATGGGTGGCGCCGTAGGAATTACGGCCTGTGCCGATATTGCGTTTGCGGAAACCGGAACTCAGTTTCGTTTTTCAGAAGTTCGCCTCGGAATCGTCCCGGCTGTGATCTCTTCATTCATTCTTACTAAAATGTCTTCTTTGTGGGCTCGACGCTGGATGATGACCGGAGAAATTTTCGATGCAGACGCCGCACTTAATGCGGGGCTCGTGCACTTCGTTGGATTGCCAGAAGAAATCAATCGAGAAAAAGAACTAGTCGTAAAGGCGATTTTGGATGCCGGTCCGGATGCTGTCAAAACCACTAAGCGACTTTTGAATGAAATTGATGGTCAAGCTCCAGGCCAAGTGAAAACGAAAGTCGTCAGTGTCATCGCCGACGTTCGTGCAAGTTTAGAAGGCCAAGAGGGACTTTCCTCATTTCTCGAAAAACGAGAGCCGTCTTGGAGGTTGAATTCATGAGCGCGATTTCAAGTGTGCCTTCAAAACGTATTCAAACAGTCGCGATAGCAAATCGTGGTGAAGTTGCGGTGCGAATTATTCACGCTTGTCGTGAACTTGGGATTCGAACAGTCCTTTTGCATTCAGAAGCCGATGTCGGAACTCGCGCCTATCGAATGGCAGACAATCGCGTTTGCATCGGACCCGCGGCGACGGCAGAAAGCTATTTGAATATTCAGAAAAACGTAACTGGTGCGATTGCGGGCGGCGCGCAGGCGGTTCACCCGGGTTTTGGATTCCTTTCCGAGAACGCTGATTTTGCGCAAGCGGTGATACAGGCCGGAATGATTTTTATCGGCCCGAAGCCAGCATCGATTCGTGCTGTTGGCGATAAGATTTCAGCGAAGAAGACGGTTGCTGCGGCAAAAGCTCCATCAGTTCCAGGCTACATGGGGGATGATCAGCGGATTGAAACCTTGGTCGAAGAAGCGACCAGGATCGGCTACCCGGTCATCGTCAAAGCGGCTGCCGGAGGGGGCGGGCGCGGTATGAAAGTGATTCGCTCGAAGGCGGAAGCGCCAGAGCAAATCGCTTCCGCCCAACGCGAAGGGCTCGCCTCATTCGGTTCAGCTGTTGTGTTTTTAGAGAAGTATCTTGATCGGGCGAAGCATATCGAGTTTCAAATTTTCGGCGATTCGTTTGGCGAAGTATCCTATCTGCTCGAGCGCGAGTGCTCGGTGCAGCGACGTCATCAAAAAATCATCGAGGAAGCGCTTTCGCCAAGTCTGAATCCGGAACTTCGCCGAGCAATGGGTGAAACGGCCGTTCGACTGGCACAAAGCGCGAACTATGAGGGTGCCGGCACCGTAGAGTTTCTTTTGCAGGATGGAGAGTTTTATTTCCTCGAAATGAACACGCGACTTCAAGTGGAACATCCGGTGACGGAAATGGTTCTCGGAGTCGATCTCGTCAAAGCTCAAATCCTAAATGCAGCTCGCGAATTTCGTGTGTGGCCTCAAGAAAGTTTGATTCCCCATGGTCACGCGATCGAGTGCCGAGTTTATGCCGAGAATCCCTATCTCGGCGGTATTCCCTCAACAGGAAAATTGTTGGGAGTCGAGTGGCCAGAAGGACCGGGCAGGCGCTTTGAAACTGGCTTTGAAGCGGGTGATGAAATCACTCCGTACTACGATCCGATGATCGCAAAAGTGATTGTTTGGGATGAATCGCGTTTACGAGCGATCAAAAAAATGAACACGACGCTCGCTGAATCTTTGGTTCTAGGTGTTCACACGAATATTCCTTTCGTTATGGCAATGCTTTCGCATCCCGAATTTGTCGACGGATCGATGACAACTCAATTTGTTGGAAAGCACTTCACCCAAGAAAGCGGAATTGGCCTGGCGCCAAGGGCAAGAACTGAACTTGAAAAGCAGTTCGAAAAATTAGCGTTGGAATCCGCCGTGATCGAAACCGACAATGGCGGAGCAGGCGTTCTGCCGACTCCGATGAGTGTTTTGCAAAAGCCGTGGCTTGGCGATGCGTGGAGAAACGTATGAAAAAAGTCGTGCTTGAACAAAATGGACGCAAGCAAGTGGGAGCCGTTGCGAAGCTGGGTTCGACCACTTGGTTTTCATTCGGTGGAGAAGTTTGGACTCACGTCACTGAGGTTCGGGGTCGTCGCGGAAAGAGCGCGTCAAGCGCCGCTGATCCTTCAACCATCGTCGCGCCAATGCCGGGAAAGATCGTAAAGGTCGTTGCACAAGCGGGCTCCGCTGTCGCAGCTGGAGATGTAGTAATTGTGATGGAAGCCATGAAGATGGAGTACACGCTGAAAGCTGCGGCGAACGGAAAAGTTAAGTCCGTTCAGTGCGCCGCTGGTGATCAGGTTGTCCTGGGTGCCGCGCTTGTCTTGTTAGAGGTCAATGCATGAAACCGACAAACGACACAGCAGTTCGCATCATCGAAGTTGGTCTCCGCGATGGTCTGCAGAATGAAAAGACCACGTTATCGGTCGACGCACGTTTAGAATTTGCAAAGCGCCTAGCGCAAGCTGGCGCGCGAGAAATTGAAATGGGTGCATTTGTATCACCCCAATGGGTTCCACAAATGGCTGGTTCAGCTCAGCTCATTGCTGCCGCCGTCAAACTTCGAAAGCAAAAGGGGTCAGAGTTCAGACGTGTTCAGTTTTCTGCTCTTGTGCCAAACCTTCGTGGCCTTGATGGCGCGATTGAATCGGGTGTCGAGCGTATTGCGATCTTCGCATCCGCATCGGAATCGTTTTCTCAGAAAAACATCAATTGTTCGATCAAAGACAGCCTCGTTCGATACAAAGAGGTTGTGACGGTAGCCAAGTCCAAGGGACTCACTGTGCGAGGCTACTTGAGCATGTGCTTCGGCTGCGCTTTCGAAGGAAAAGTAAGCGAAGCAAAGGTTGTCGCGATGGCTGAAAAGCTTCTCAAGATCGGCTGCGATGAAGTTTCGATTGGCGACACCATCGGCGTAGCAGACCCAAAGCAGGTCGCGCGACTAGGAAAGTCTTTAAAGAGTGCAATCGGCAAAAATAAACTCGCGATGCATTTTCACGACACTCGCGGCACGGCCTTGGCGAACATATTGGCTTCGCTAGAGATTGGACTTCGCTCGTTTGATTCCTCTATGGGTGGTTTGGGCGGATGTCCCTATGCTCCAGCGGCGACTGGCAACGTGGCGACAGAGGATGTTGTATACATGCTGCACAGGATGGGTATGAAAACGGGCTTAGATCTTGAAGCCCTGATCCAGGCATCTCGTTGGCTACAGCCACAAATGAACCGCGAACTACCATCTAAAGTCGCCCGCGCTGGCACCCCTCGGCTTTTACCTCTCTAAAGCATTTGGCGCCTAAATTGTTGGCGCTGAAATTGTATAGCCTAAGTGAGGGGCGGGTTGGCCGCAGTGATATTCACTTTGGCGGAATCCGACTGTTAAACCTAGCGACAGGGATGTAAGTCTTTTATGAAAATCTTCGATAACAACTGGCAAGACCGTTGGGTTGGACTCGCTGATGTCCTCGAACGAGCTATGGAAAACCAGTTTTATCGACTTCTGATGTGCATCGCCACCGTCGTTCTCATTCTGGCTTACGTGGTTGTCGGGACCAAGCTGGCTGAGCCAGAAATCTTTCGAACGAGCAAGCTCATCGAAGTGACGATGGATGAATCAGATCGCCCTCTGGAGTTTTTGGAGATCGCGATTGTCAACCGAGCGATCGAAAACATCGAGAAAATGCATTCGGCACTTTCTGTATATCGGAAATTTCAACCGACGCCCATTCGGCAAGACCTCGGCTATTTTGTATCCAGGGCGTCTCTTCGTGAGTGGGAAATTGAGATGCACGTGTTGCGACTTTGGATGGATGAACTTCGCGGCCAGCCAGCCATGGGGGCATTCGATTTGGCGTCTGAATCTGTCGCGAGACTTGTTTTGTGGGAGCTCTTTCCGGACTCTTTAAAGTCATTTGATCGGCCGGCGGCAGGCAGCACTTGGTTTGAAAATGTTAACTGTCATTTCCATGCAAAGCGGAAAGCAGCGAACGACGACGACTGTTTTTTAGGCCAAGCCGCTATTACCCGCGCCAATCCAATGAGTCTCGTCGGCTGGTTGGCAAATCGGCTGGCGGAAGAACTGAGCAAAGGTCCCGTACATTGGCGCCTTGGTGTTTTGCTTGATCTCATGAAGGCAGCAACGGATCCCGCGATGATGGGCTATGACCGTGTCGCTTCTTGGCCGAAGGATGGAGCACAGTTCGGAGTAAACGTTAAAAAAATCCTTTCCCATTTTGGTCAAGCGTTCAAAAACGGTTCCTCGTTTGGTCGCGATGTCACCGAAGTCGCGAGTTTGGGATTTAAGCGATTTAAATTAAACGAGATTCAAGATCCCCGAGTAAAGATCGGCCTTGCGGTTGTTGGCTCGTGCCAGTTTCCGTCGATCGAACAATTGAAAAGGTTTGAGGCTCGCGAATTGGTTTGGTTTCAGGACTGCGAAGAAAAGACGATCGTAAAGTCTGCGCCGGATGCACGTGGGTTCGCGAAGCAGAACCTCCACCTCGTCATGGCCAAAGTGGGTGTACGAGAACTTCGCCTCGCGGTTAAGCGGGGCTGGGTGGCGCCGAAGACTTTGATTACGGAACTGCAAACGCAAATTGCGCCAACGGCACTTGAAGACAAAGAACCGGGGGCGGCGAAGCTGCCAGTGGCACTGCGAACTCAGAAGACTGAGTGGCTAGCAGATGCGGGAGTTTTACTTTTAAAAGCGCCAGTGGAAGCGCTTCCGTTCGTCAGGCTCGGTGACAACTCCGCTCAAACTTTGTGAAAAAATCTCGTTTACGGCTGATTTAAAATCGTCGCGCGGTACAAACCGCGAAGCACGAGATCCGGTACGACGCGATCAAACAGTTTTTCTTTTTCAAAAAGTCCCGCAAAACCGCCAGTAGCAAGGATCACGGGGGGCGAGTCCGAAAAACATTCGGCTTGAAGTCGCGAGCAAATTTCCTTCACCATTCCCATCTGTCCAAAGTAGAGACCAGATTGAATACTTTCGACTGTCGATCGACCGAGTGTTGTCGCGGTGGGGAAGATTTCAACCGACGGAAGTTTTGCTGTCCTCGTTTCGAGGGCCTCCATCGAAATTCGGATTCCCGCGATGATAACGCCACCTAAATAATCTTTGTCCTTGGTCACGGCACAGAAAGTCGTGGCGGTGCCGAAGTCTACGATGATCAGATTCTGATCGGGGCATAGCTCAACGGCCGCGATCGAATTAGCAATACGGTCGGCACCTACCTCCAATGGATTGCGATACTTAATTTTGAGACCAGTCTTAGTTCCGGCCTGAAGGATGAACGGTTGCATACCGAAATACTTTTGGCAGGCACCGCGAATTGAATAAATGGCATCGGGCACAACCGAGCATATTGAAATGCCTTTGATCAGTTTGGGTTCTACGCCGTTTTCGCGCAAGGCGGCCAAAATGAACAAGCCGATCTCGTCACTCGAGGCGCGGAACTCCGAGGTTCGCCGAAACTGTGTGAGCGGCTTTAGCCGGGCTTCCGAAATCTCCTGCCCACCAGCGGACGGGGACTGGTAAACTCCAGCATGGATCGTCGTATTTCCGACATCGAGACAAAGTATCATGTTGTCACCTTTTGAGAGATGAGAATCCCTAGCTCATGCCGATCCGAACCCGTGTCGACGAGATTTAGCGACCGGTTTATTTGATCGATGCTATGAAATTCCCAATTTGGATACGTCGACAAATCATTCGTAACAAGGAAATCTACAGCGCCGCTTTCCGCGATTTTTATCGCGCGCGCTTGTCGATCGGCGTCGCCTGCCGTGAACTTGAATCCGACAACTTTGACCCTGGGGTTCTTGGATTTTTTTCGAATGGAGTCTAAAAGTTTGGGATTCTTTTTTAAGCGAAGGACGACCTCGTCGGAGGAATCGACTTTTCCGTCTTTTGGTCCATCGGCCAAGGAGTAATCACTGACCGCAGCGGCGTGAATGACGATGTCGAACTCAGTTTCTACAAGACAGTCCTCGAGACTCTTCTGAAGTTCGCTGAACGTTTCAAATTCAATAGTTTGAGATTTAATCTGATTAAATTCGTCCAAGCGTGGCTTCACTGCTGACTTTGCCGCTAGCAGTGTTACGGCGTAGCCCAAGCCAGCAAAAACTTCGCACAAAGCGGCGCCGGTCTTTCCAGTAGAATGATTGGTGATGGAACGTACCCGATCAATTGGAACAGAGGTCCCACCAGAAGTAATGAGAACTCTCTTCTGTGCACCGGGCACTCGGGAACTTGCTGGTGCTGAATCCGAACTTTCGACACGAGGCTTAGTCAAACTGAGCTCGCTCAAGATTTCTTTTAACAGCAGTTCGGGATCGAGAAGTTTTCCGTCCCCAATTTCACCGCAAGCAAGGACGCCAGAGGCGGTCTCGAGAATTTTACATCCCATCCCGGCAAGCCTCTTTACTGATTCGCGAGTAGCGGGATGGTGGTACATTTTCGTATTCATGGCAGGAGCGATCAGCCAAGGCTTTGAAAAGTCGTGCGCAAGGAAAAGCGTCGTTAAAAGATCATCGCCAATTCCGTGCGCAAGCTTGTTGATGGTGTTGGCTGTTGCGGGACAAACAATTACGACATCCGCCCAACGCACAAGATGAATGTGTGACATGTGAGCACCCGATCCGAACATCGACTGATGAACAGGGCGGCCAGTCAAACCCTCGATTGTTGCTTCGCCGACGAATCTCAGGGACCACGGAGATGCAACAACTTCGACTTCATGCCCAAGCTGCTTTAGCCTTGAGAGCACCTGACAGGCCTTGTAGCTGGCGATCGAACCCGACATCAAAAACAGTACGCGTTTGTTCACGTTGTACCTCGTGCCGCCTCAGGGGCGCTCATATTGTCGATCAATCTTACGTCTCCAAGGAAGGCTGCGACAAATCTTCGAAGTTCCGCCGACGGTCCCGTTGGATGGTCTTCGACATAGTCGACGCGAAATCCATGCTTGGAGAGTTCGCTCGCAACGAACCCTGCGGATTTGTGCTCGGTAAAACTTTGGCGCAAAAGCTGAGAAATCATCGCCGCTTTTTTGCGATCCTCTGGCGTAAGTCTAAGATTTCGCGAGCTCATGGCAAGCCCGTCGGCCTCACGGACCGTCGGGAGACCGATGACTTCGAGATCGAGAAAAAAGGCTTTTGCCATTGAACGAATTAGTTCCAGCTGTTGATAGTCTTTTTGTCCAAAGTAAGATCGGCTAGCTTGCGAAATTTGAAACAACTTAAGGACGATCGTCAGTACGCCGTCGAAATGCCCAGGGCGATGGGCGCCGCAGAGAATTTTCGAGAACTCAGATTCGCTGACGCGGTATCGGTACTGGTCTGGATAGACGTCTTCTTTGCTGGGTAAAAGCATGACATCACAGCCGGCACTTTCGGCAAGACGAAGATCCGCTTCAAGAGTTGAAGGATACTTTGCATAATCGTCGGGATTGTTGAACTGGGTTGGATTCACAAAGATGCTTGCGATCACAAGTTCGTTTTGGGCTTTCGCTTGGCGAATGAGCGAAAGGTGACCGTCGTGGAGGGCTCCCATTGTCGGAACAAATCCAATTCCACGTTCGCGATGCTTCTTTAAGATCGCACCGCGATCTTCAAACCACGCGGAGAGATTGCGGTAAACTTTCATTTTCCCTGTCATGTGGCAGGCTCGGCCGT
>JAXMMN010000166.1:0-9094 GCA_034366485.1 Bdellovibrionales bacterium | reverse complement strand
ACAATTGTTCCGCAGCTTGCTAAAGGTTTTAGCACGGCGTGAATCCGCGACCCGTCAGGCAGTCGTGCATCCAGGCGCGGTTCTTCTTCCGAGATTCTTCGCCCAATCGAATTGGCAATGGCATTGACGGCAGCAACAAGGTCGTCTTCGCTGCGAAATTTCGCATCGGTTTTTTCTAGCTTCCCTTTTCGCTCAACGAAGATTTCATCTGGTCCGTTGAGCAAAATCTCACTCACCGTCGAGTCCTCTCGAAGGTGCTGAACAGGGCCTAGATTGTTTTGCACCGCCTCGGCGGCGACATTGGACATGTTGCCTTTGGAGCTGCTCATAGAATTATTCGCCCTCTATACTTTGCGTTCGAACCGCAGCTGTTGCAGGCAAGCGCACACTTGGCGCCTGTGGACCGGAAGTGAAAACAATAAATCGGCCTTCGACAGCGGTCTCTGGCGACATAAACGAGTAAACACCTTCTTTGCGCGGCTCGAGTTTAAACGTTTTTACTTTTCCGAAAAACGTCGCGTGATGCTCTGAAAATCCGTCAAGAATGAAGCTGACGTTTTTCTCTTTTTCATTCACGTTCACCACGTGAACCATGTAGCGACCGTCTTTGCGAATACGAATCGTGTTTGGCACAAAACCACGTTCTGTATTGAGGATAACGATATCCTGAGTCGGTTCACCCGGATCAAAAATTCTGTCAACAAAAGATCGCTCGGGCTCACCTTCTTCAGCAGCGGGCAAACCTTCGACTTTCACATCTTGTGCACCTTCACCATCATACCGTTTAACGGCTGCCGGTGAACGGCCCATCTCTTGTTTGCGCATTTGTTGTGTCCGACGAGAAAGGTCAATCGACCATTCCGCTTGCGCTGATTGCGAAACAAGGACGGCCCCCAAAACGAAGGTCATCGTCACTAAAATTTTCAAGTTGATCGCATTCATAGTCTCTCCTGATTCAGTGTACGACCGCACGCGTATGGTAGCCCGCGTATTCGCGAGCAACTTCCACGGCAAGTAGTTCCAAAGTTTTCGAATCCATTCGACCAAGTTCTAAAAAGAGTCGCTGCCGATCGTTGCCACAGCCGTTCACGATTTCAACCGCACGGCGAATAGCGAACGTGTTTTTTTCGATGTGTTCGAGATGTTGGGCCCAATCCATTTTTAAGACCGGATCGATCACTCCAAGCTCATAGAGTGCGTCGAAGACGAATTGAAGATTACCCTGCAGATGTTTTACGTTTGATTCTCTCATACTCATGGGACCCATCCTCCTGACGAAACCCTGATGACTTCTCAATCCTCTCTTCGGCAGAAATCCGCCTCGAGTTGAGACATTTTTTACGGACCCGACATTTGTCGCCCCCGGCCTGGTCGAATAAAGAAACTGACCGTTGAAAAACAATCAAAACCCTCAGCAGATGTCGCATTTTTGCGCTGGCAGGCTTAGGACCTCGAGGCAACTAGACCTTAGGAGGCGGACCATGAAACACATCGCTATGAAACACTTTGCGCTGGCGTTGGCGCTTGCGCTCACAGCCCTCTCAGGAGCGGCATCTTATTCACAAACAATTGCCCAGCCAGGCCAGGCCTGTGGCGAAAAACTGCGCGCCGTTGTTGAAGGCGAAAAAGTGTCGGTCAACATCACTCGCAGCACTTACCGATTGGCGAGCCAAGCGCTTCGACACTACCGATCGGAAATCGCTTCCGAGTTTGATGTTTACATCGAAGAAGCGGCAGAATATCGGTCGCAAGACGGAAAACTTATGGGTTTTAAAATTTCAATCACCGATGGCGGCGACGAATCGATGGTTGACTACATTCTTGATCACCGACGTAAACTTGTTTCGGCCTACTGGCACAATCAAAGCCCGGTTCGATTTTGGTTTTGTAAGTAGATCGTAGTGAAATCTGACGGCCAATGGGCAAAGACGGCAAGAGGGACTCCAGATGAATCGATTTTCTAAGACTCTCTTCCAATCGAATTCAGCCCGCCTTGTCGTCCTGCTCCTCGTTCATCTCGCTCAGGCGGCCTGTGTATCGATCGAAGTCGATGTCCCGGGCCCGCTGATGTCTGCGCCAGAATTGAGTGCGGAAAAGGGGCAGACGCAAATCACCCTCGGCACCGAACAGTCGACACGTTACACGTTTGTTCAAGACGCAAGTCGAAGACCTCCCGATCTTTCGACGTCGTCCTCCAGTCGCACTGGCGGTTACCTCTTTGGCAACGCTGGGTACACGGTGACTGAATGGTTTCAAGTCAGCGTGGGCTTAATTCCGACATCGCTAGGCACGCCACTGAATGTTGGGACACAAGTATTGGGACATGCGCAGCTCGTTGGCCATGGCACCGAATCAGGAGCGAAGCTCGCTGTCTTTGGTGGCTACTTGGCAACGTCCGTTTCTACAGGTGGAAATCAGAATGGAACATTTGGCCCCGGCGGCTTCAACTGGAAAGCGCGAGCGTGGGCGCAGACGCTGACAATCGGCGGATCTGCTGGGTACCGTTTTTCAAATGGACCACTTTTCTACGTCGGCGGAGGATACGCGGACCAAATGCTCGCCGGAACTATCGAGCATGCACTTTCAGATGACGGCTTAAGTCCCCAAACCGAGTATGCTCTCCCAACCTTGAAAGGTTCGACAGCGTCCGTTGGGCTTGGCCTTTTGTTTGGAACAAATCCTCAAATGAGTGTTCAAGCTCGGCAGTTTTACAGGACCTGGCCAGGCGCAAACACGCTCGGCGGTGGTGAATCGACCGATCACCTCTACACGTTTCAGCTTCGCTTCAATAGATAAATTCCGCTTCGCTTCAATAGATAGATTACGGGAGGCGTGAGGGGTCGATTCCCCAAGAGCGCAAGATCTCTGTTTCTTCTTCGGCTGTGTGCGCTTTTTTAAATTTTGCTCCTGGCTGACCTTTGACCCGACGTTCGCATTCTGGCCACGTCTTGTGCCGCATCGGCTGCGACCCCAGTAAACTCACGTAAGAATATACAGGTTTTTTTTCTGCTTTTGGTTTTGGTTCTGGCAATGGTTCCGCAGGCGGAAGGTCGTGAACAGCCACGCTGTAATTTAAAATCGAGCCGTTAAACAAGCGCGGACGCCCGCCCTTCGAAAACTCGACCGCAATTTTATCAACGCGTTCGTTGCCTGGTACACCGATGTGTCCGCGGACATAGCGCCAAATAATTTTTCCTCGGTCCTCGCGGCTTCGAACCTCGCGAGCAAGTTCTTGCCAGAGTTCGCGGTTGACGACGTCCGTGCCCTCCGCGGTTTTCCAGCCGCGTTTTTGCCATCCCCAAATCCACTGGGTGATGCCGCGTATGACATACGTGGAGTCGGTGCAAATCATGACTTGCGCATCATCGTCGCGAACTTCACGTAGTGCCAAAATTGTTGCGAGCATTTCCATTTGATTGTTGGTGGTGGATGCCTCACCCGCGCCAAGTTCTTTCACTCGGCCATCAGGTCGAACAACAATCGCGCCCCAGCCGCCCGGACCGGGATTCCCCGAACACGCACCGTCGGTGTAGATCAAGGTACCAGTTTTCAAAAACTGCGCGAGTTCTTGATCTGTCGAGTCGGTGTCGCCGGCGTGATTATCAGACATGCCATCAGCGTAGGCCGCTTTTATTGAAGTGATCAAGCTAGATAAACGCTCCTCAATCCGCACAGAGGTCGATTAATGAATAGCTAGGTGACCAACTATTTTTGAACGTTGCGCATATCACAGGCGCGCTTAGGTCCCATGTAAGTGTGGTAGGAATGGAGATCTGCGGAAACCCCAACGGCGCTGGAGCTTACCAACTTTGCCTGGAGAGTGAACCGAAGCTTAACCAGCTCGCTTGAGTCTAACTTGAAAAAACCCTCTCCCAATCCAGTTAGCTCGAGACGGTCGTCGGCGACACTCCACTTGCCTTCAATGATTCGCTTGAGGTGTTCTTCCGACCATTCACCTCCGCCTAATTCGGAAGGCAAAATAAACTCTTGATAGTGTGCCCAATAAGTTCCATCTGCGAAAATTTGAATTTCAATTGGAAAAGTCCGACGTTCGAAATCATCGGTTTCAAAATCTCCAGAGATTGCGCCCGACGAGCGGCCAATTCGATCCTCTGGGAGCTTATCAGGCTCGCAGGTGCCCTCATGAAGAAATCCTTTTATTTGATTCATGTCACCAGCTGCCGAACTCACTGCAGGCAAAGAACATCCAATCACGATGAAACAAAAAATAAACTTCAACACAGCGGCCTCCTACGACCCAAGTCATCGCCGAAACGCAAAACCTCGTTTGCGCAGATGAAATGTCAACTTCGCTGCTGCTTCAACTTCAAATGTTTAAGGTGAACTAACTTCTATTCCTGCGTTACAGGAATACACGTTGCTTGTCCAAATGAGACACTCAACTCACATGCGCGCTCGGAAGCGCAAATTTGGATTCGCGTATACTTGCATGCACGTATACGCGAATGGATTTTCCTAGTGGTTATGGCCGCCGGCGCCATGGGCGTGGCCGTGCTCGAGTTCTTCTTTGGTCGCATCGCGAGTCGAATCGACCTCTACTTCGAACGTGAGATCTTGACCAGCAAGCGGATGATTGCCGTCGATTGTGACGTGCGTTTCAGTCACTTTCGTGACCATCACGACTTGTGCGTTTCCGTCGCCAGCATCGGCATGGAAACGATCGCCAACTTCGACGTCTTTCTTAGGAAGCTTTTCACGCGGAACTTCAACGATCATGTCAGCTTCAACTTCACCGTAGGCGTCGGAAGCTTTGACCGTGATCACTTTCTTATCGCCGGCTTTCATCATTTGGATTTCTTTTTCGAGACCAGGAATGATTTGGCCAACGCCTTCGAGAAACATCAACGGGTCAGAGCCGAAGGATGATTCAAGCTGTTCACCTTTCGAATTCTTCAAAGTGTAGTGAAAGCTAACAACTCGGGGATTCAGATTCAGGATCATTCTTCGCTCCTTCACGAACGACAGCCGCCAAACAGTTCATGTTTGGCGACCACTGGTTTTATTTGGATCGGATGACCCGATCCCTTTTCAGGCTCTTCGCCGTATTACAAAATATTCGCCGCAAGCTCGGCGAGCTCCGACCGTTCACCTTTTGACAGAGTGACGTGGGCCGAAATTCGCTGCCCCTTCATTCGCTCGACCGAGTAGGTCAAACCAGAAGTGGCGCTGTCGACGTAGGGGTTGTCGATCTGATAGGCGTCTCCGGTCAAGACGACTTTTGTTCCCTGCCCCGCACGCGTCACGATTGTCTTAATTTCGTGAGGCGTCAGGTTCTGGGCTTCGTCGACAATCAGGTACTGGTTCGGGATCGAGCGACCGCGAATATACGTCAGCGGCTCGATATTCAACATCCCCTGATTGATGAGCTCTTGAGCACGGCCGGCGGCCTTTTTATCCGCGCCCATCAGGAATTCGACGTTATCGAAAATAGGCTGCATCCACGGGTTCAGCTTTTGTTCGACGTCCCCAGGGAGGTAACCAATATCGCGACCCATTGGGAAAATCGGACGGCTGACCAAAAGTCGCTGGAAACGGCCCTCATCGAGGGTTTTAAAAAGACCGGCGGCCAAGGCCATCAGCGTCTTTCCGGTACCTGCTTTTCCAACCAACGACACAAAGAGGATTTCATCGTTGAGAAGACAGTCCATCGCGAAAGTCTGCTCGACGTTTCTTGGATGAATCCCCCAAATCGACTCGTTGGGGACCATGATCGGGACAATGCCGCCTTCTTTTTCGCTGTAGCGACCAATCGCCGAATGAGCCGGGTTCGAGCTATCGCGCATCACCACGTATTGGTTCGCTTTCAGAGCGAATGTGTCGCTGGTGATAATTTTCTCGGCGTAAAATTCTTCGATGATGGTCGGCGGTACATCGATTTCTCGATGCCCCTGATACATTTCATCCACTTCAACGCGCTCGGGCTCGTAGTCTTTTGCAAACACGCCGTAAACGTCGGCACGAATGCGAAGATTGATGTCCTTCGTGACAAGTTCAACCGAAGCACTTGGATACTTCGCCTGTATATAGAGTGCGGTCGCGAGGATTCGATTGTCCGCTTTTTCAGGATCCAACTCTTTAGGCATTTGTTGATGATTCGCATCAGTGTTGATGAAAACCGTCGACTTGGATGACTCGAGAGCGACCCCTTGGGCCAAAGGTCCTAATTCCCGGAGTTCGTCGACGAAGCGACTGAACTGTCGGGCGTTTCTTCCGTTTTCGCCGAGATCGCGTTTGAAGCGGTCGACCTCTTCGATCACGGAGATCGGGATGTGAATGTCGGCGTCTTGAAACTTTTTAATAGCCAGCGCATCAAACAAGATGACGTTGGTATCGACGACGATTTTACGGTTACGGGTTCCACTTACAATTTCGGCGCGTCCTGGTGCAACTACACAGCTTTGGGCCCTCCCAATTCTGTCTTTAATTGCAGACCAAGACTGACGTCTTGTCGAACCAAATAAAAAGCCGCCTCATTTGGGCGGCACTGCGTCTAACAGTTGAATTTTTTAGGCAATGGGGAAATCCGACGAGCGGCGAATGCCCGAAACCATGACGTCACCATGATCCGTTCGAAGCGACGCGCTGACAGTTTCGATGAACTTTACCAAATGCCCCAGGGCATCTTGGTTGGGAGTTTCCTTTTGAAAGTTACAGCCGTGGCGAGTGACACCCTCGTCGTGCAGCGCACGAACGTTGGCAACAGAAACGATGAACGGGAAGTAGGTGTACTGATTCAGGTAAACTCGCATGGCGACTTCTTCGCCCTCGCGCATACCACCACCCGTGAGATCCATATCAAAGGCGACACCATTTTCTGAAATGTCATAAATCGACACTCGCTGAAGCCCTTTTTCAGGGACCAGAATGAAAGCGCCAATGAACTCCGACAAGATCGTTCTCTTTACTTGGCGACGCTCAGAAGAAAGTATCGCCTCACGTCGCTCGGTCATGTCGACGACATCGGCAGCCGTATCCCCTGGTCCCGAGATTTCTTGCGTTATCTCCTGCCCAGCGCTCTGTCTTTTACGGCTCTTTTGACGTTTTGAGATGTCGATCACGTTTGACGTGCGAGTCATGAAAATACCCCCTACCCCTGTGACATCTTTTCGGCCTCAAAGCGTCCTAACTTGAGTCATCTCCATGGAATTGGCCCTGGACCTTTTGCTGGGACTTAGGCTCTCGACATATTGACGGCCCGGGTGTATTGTTATGAGATTCCATCGTACTTTCGGTGGCTTAGAATTTTTCTATTGGGGTTTCAACTGGCACGCGTGAAATCGGACGAACAGTCGAAGTTCTGGGCACGGGTTTTTCTCGGAATTAGCCTCAGCATTCTACTTCACGTTCTCACTTCGGTCGCCACTTGGAAGCTCGCCTCTGAATTCGAAGCGAATCGAAGAGCGTCTCCGCCTCTCGTTTTAGAGTGGTTCGAACCAAGCCAACCCAGCGCCAATGAATGGCGAAATCCGGAAACTCAAATCGTTCGTAAAACAGATTTGCCGCCGGAGGCGCTGCTGCCGGACTCAAAAGAAGCGCGAAGGCGATTCCTCTCGGCCGATCGGCAAACGGTCAAAGAAGAATCACAAGCGGCACGAAGTGGACTCACGGAGAACCGCTCGAATAGCGACCGACAAAATGACGAAAGATCACGGCAGGCGAACGCGCCGGAAAACGCGCTGAAAAAATCGCCGGAAAAATCAACAGAAAAGTTTGATACTTCCCGCTCTCGCCGGCGCGAACCGGAAGAAAGCTTTCAATCCGCCCTCGACGGAATTCCGGTAAAAAAGTTTTTAAGTGAACGCGATCGACAGTCCGTGCCGTCCACACGATCCGGTGAGTTGCTATTGCCCTCAGATCCACGAAGAATTCCCGGGGTATCGACAAGCGGTGAGCTTCTTCCGAGTGACGTAAAAATCGGCGACTTCACAGCCCTCAACACCGATCGATTTACCTACTACACGTTTTACGCCCGAGTGGAAGAGCAGATCCGACATCGCTGGGTGCGGTTTGTGAAGGCCGCTCTCTACGGCGGTGGAGATGTCCCCGTCGGCCGGAATGATTTCATGACGAACATCGAAATCATTCTCAATCGCCAAGGTGAGTTTGTTCGCGCCATCATTCATCAGGAGTCGGGCTCTAAGGATTTGGATGCGGCACCTGTCTTGGCCTTTCGTGAAGCACGAATGATTCCAAATCCTCCACGGGAAATGCTAAAGGCCGATGGCACCATTCGGCTTCTCTACTCGTTTCACGTCGATCAAGTTCCACCGCTCGCTAGGCGTGCGCAAGGCGCACCAGAAGCCGAGTCTGAGGACCTCTAGACGCTGGTCTAGGCTTCCCTCGACTGAATCAATAACGAATCTCGCATTTCCGGCAAATCTGGACGCAAACTCGCTCGGTCGTTGAAGTAAACTTATTCTATGGTACGTGCACACGGACTTCGTAACTCGGTCTTCCTGATATTGGCGGCGTCGCTGATTTTTATTTGCCAAATTCCCGCTGTCGCCGAAGCCAGCTTCATCGAGGTCGGTGTTTCGGGCAGCTATAAAAGATCCAACATTGGTGAAAATGCGTTCGACGAATCGCAGTCGCTGACGGGATCTCTTTCTTACTACTTCGATGAAAGCTCCGCCCTTGAATTTAGCTACACGGACGGCATCAACCGGCGAATGATTGGCCAAGGTCAAGCCGACGGGCAGCTGACAAACATGTACTACAAAATGGCCGGCTTGGACTTTGTCCTTACCATCGGCCCCCGCGAGGCCACCCTTCGCCCATATGTAAAAGTTGGGACGGTTTACATTTTGGAAAAGAAAATCATCAGTCAAACTTGGTTGAACAATGTGGTTTTCAACGGCACTCCGATCGAA
The DNA here is from genome assembly GCA_034366485.1 of Bdellovibrionales bacterium. GTDB lineage: Bacteria > Bdellovibrionota > Bdellovibrionia > Bdellovibrionales > JAMPXM01. The sequence continues at coordinate 203 of JAXMMN010000166.1, read as the reverse complement.
GATCCTCCCGCACTTGTTCCCAGTGCAGGCATCGGTTTCAAGCTGACACTGACAAAAGAATGGTCTTTAAAAGTTGGTGCCGAAGCGTGGACCAGCCGCCCGCTTTCCCAAACGCCAGTGACCATTGATTATTCTGGCCGTGTCGGCTTGACATGGCTCTTCTAAAAATCGCGATCGGCATCTTCACCGTTCTCACTCTTTCT
>JAXMMN010000165.1:0-4496 GCA_034366485.1 Bdellovibrionales bacterium | reverse complement strand
TCCTCTGGGCTATTAAAGGCTATCGACCAGAACGCATGCATATCATCGAGGAACTCCTAAATTCAGGAAGTCCTATCGATGGCCAAGCGCTGTACCTTGCTGGACGATTTCATCCGGAATTGCTGGGACGCCTTCCAGACCCAAATGTTTTCGCACCAGGAAACGCACATGCGATTGATGCTGCCCTTTTGGATGCCGCAAGAACTGGACGGGCCGCAGACATCCTAAGATTTATCAAACTGGGTGCGAATCCGGAAACGGGTGATTATTTTCACGGGAATGAGGGCTGGAACTCACTTCATCTCGTCTGTCACCGGTGTGACCTTCCAGCGTTCGAAGCATTGTTTGCCAAGTTTTTTAACATCCATCGCTTAACTAACAAAGGGCAGACGGCTTTGATGATCCTCGCTGCATCAGAAGCTACTAAAAAACTGACGAACGACGCGGCTAAAATCCGCGCGCGGCTTGAGGCGCGCGCAAAAGAGTATCCGACCTAATCGCTCTTACTTCTCCGCTAGGTTTTCCAAGATTGGGCAGTCCGGCCGGTTGTCACCGTGGCAGTTGCGGGACAAGTGCTTCAGGGTATCGCGCATTGCTTGAAGCTCTTTAATTTTAATGTCCAAAGCACTGATGTGCGCTTGCGCGAGTGTTTTTACCTCGCCGCTTGCGCGAGATCTATTCCGCCAAAGACCGATCAGCTTCTTGATCTCCTTCATTGAAAACCCGAGGCCACGCGCGCGCCTTACAAACGTCAAAATGTGAACGTCTGTGTCGGCGTAAACCCGGTATCCTGAATCTGTACGGTTGGCCTTCGGCATAATTCCGATAGATTCATAATGGCGGATCATCTTGGCGTTCACGCCAGAAGCTTTTGCTGCTTCACCAATGTTCATGTTCCCTCCAGGTTTCTGCTAGCTGGTTTCCATCGTTTCAAAAGAAGTGCATTGGCAACAACACTGACGCTACTAAACGCCATCGCACCGCCAGCGACAACTGGATTTAGAAAACCAAGAGCCGCCAGTGGGATTCCGACAATATTATAAATAAATGCCCAAAAAAGATTTTGCTGAATTTTGCGATAGGTCTTTCGCGACACATCAATCGCATCGGGAATCAAAAGAGGATTTCCTCTCATTAAAGTAATTGCCGCTGTGTGCATCGCCACGTCTGTTCCGGTCGACATCGCGAGGCCGACATGCGCTGCCGCAAGCGCCGGCGCATCGTTGATTCCATCACCGACCATCGCGACGATCTCACCTTTGGACTTTAGCTCGTCGATGATTCGCGATTTATCTTGAGGCAAAACATCGGCTCTGACTTCATCGATTCCTAGCTCCCGTGCTGCTTTTTGGGCTGCACCTCGATTGTCGCCAGTAATCATGACTGTTCTTACTCCAAGACGCTTGAGTTCGTCGATCGTGGCTTTCGAAGTCGCTTTGACTTTGTCACTAAATCCAATGAGGCCCAGGACTTTCGCATTCCCGTCCTCGGCAACATATGAAACCGTGTTTCCCTCGCTCGACAAACGATCCGCCTCTGACTGGAGATCAGAGATCGAGATTCCGCGTTCTTGCATAAGCCGATTGGTGCCTATGAAAATCACCCGCCCGTCGACTTTTCCTTCAACACCTTTTCCAGGTAGAGCCTTCATGTCGATGGCGGTTTTCGAAGTAATGTTCCGTTTCTTCGCTTCTTCAACAACAGCACTCGCAAGCGGATGATCCGACCCGGCCTGGACACTGGCCGCTAGACTTAGAACTTCTTCCTGAGAGACACGACCAGCGAGAATTTCTGAAACTCTGGGACGACCTTCTGTCAACGTTCCCGTCTTATCAAACGCAACAAGCGTGACCGAGTGCGCGATCTCAAGCGCTTCTGCGTCCTTAATTAGAATACCAGCTTTTGCCGCTTGCCCAGTTCCGACCATGATCGCCGTTGGCGTTGCGAGACCCAATGCGCACGGACACGCGATGACGAGCACCGCAACTCCGTGAATAATGGCGGTCTCCCAATCACCCGTCGATATTCCCCATACGACAACTGTGATCCCGGCAATTCCGAGAACGACAGGAACAAAAATCGCACTGACTTTGTCGACAAGTCTTTGAATCGGCGCTTTACCAGCTTGCGCACTTTCAACAAGTCGAATGATTCGGGCCAGAGTCGTTTCGCCTCCGAGAGCGGTCGTTTCGATCACCAAAAGCCCATCGGAATTTACGGAACCACCTGTGACTTTATCTCCGGGTACCTTTGCAACCGGCAGACTTTCACCGGTAATTAGGGACTCATCAATCTGACTCATTCCTTCGCGAACGACGCCATCGACAGAAACTTTTTCGCCCGGTTTAACAATGACGAGGTCACCTAAACGAACTTCCGACATTGGAATTTCTTTTTCTACTCCGGCCCGCCGAACCCGCGCTTTGTCAGGACTCAGTGCCTGCAGAGCTTTTATTGCTAATGAGGTCTGCTGCTTTGCCCTTGATTCAAGGTATTTGCCAAAAAGAATGAGCGTGATAATGACCGCGGCACTTTCAAAATAAAGGTGGCCCATCCCGTCGTGACCTGCGTGAGATCCGAACACCCACAAATGATAGAGACTTAAAGCAAATGCGGCCGTCGTTCCAAGTGAAACGAGGAGATCCATGTTTCCAGTTCTCGCCTTTATCGCTCCCCATGCCGCTTTATAAAATCTTGCACCCAACCAAAATTGGACCGGTGCCGCAAGAAGCAGCTGCACCCAGCCTGGAGGCATCCAATGAATCCCAAATGGAATGAGCGCCATCGGTAAAACTAATGGACTTGAAAGAAAGGCCGCGATCAGAAGGTGGGTGCGTTCGTGCATCAGCTGAACTTCTTTTCTTTGATCGAGCACGGCGCTAGATGAGCTTTCGTTTTTGTCGATCTGCTTTGCAATGTAACCCGCGCGGCTGACGGCTTGAATGACGTCGTCTACGGTAGCGACACCTGCCACGACAGTCACCTTGGCCTGTTCCGTTGCTAAGTTGACGGAGGCGCTTTCAACTCCAGATAGTTTTCCGAGTGAGGCCTCAATTCGTCCAACACACGAGGCACAGGTCATGCCCTCAATAGAGAGGTCAATTTCTAGGTTTTCCATATCTCAGTTCTCCTGACTTGCAACCAGAGTAAGGGTTCCCATGATTGGAAGGTCAATAGGCTAATCTCAAATATGTACAACTATTAGGCCAAAACCCGAAACCAGACCTTGACCTTCCCACGATGGGAAGCCCGATCCTTTAAGCAAGAAGGGTTAATTAAGTCCCATTCTAGATAAAAAGAGGTCAGAAAATGTACGAAGTAAAAGTCTCTGGAATGACGTGCGGCAGCTGTGCAAACTCAATTTCCCATGTTTTGAAATCGATCGATCCAAAAGTAAAGGTTGAGGTTGATCTCCAAGAGCAAATTGTTCGCGTCGAAACCGAGAAGAGTGAAAAGGAAATCACAGCCCTCATTGAAGAAGCGGGTTTTCCCGTATCGGGGTCACGGCAAATAAACAATTGAGAAATCGGCCGTCAGCGGGACAAAATGGATGGATGTCGGTGACCTTAATTGCCCCAAAAGACTACGTTCGAATGGCCTGGAAAAATGGACTTGGCCATACGGAGCAAATTGCAATTTGGCCTCCGGAATCAAAGTTCCCTCTGGATAAGTTTGACTGGCGATTGAGCCGCGCGACCATTTCGAGTTCGAATAGTTTCTCAAACTTTCCTGGATACGATCGTTGGCTCACAGTGATTGAAGGAAATGGAGTCCGACTCGGCAATCAAATTTTGCGCTATGGTGAATGTGTGCATTTTTCTGGGGAAATGCCAGTGACTTGCGAACTGATTCAAGAGCCCGTTGTGGATCTGGGAATCATCTTTGACAGATCCAAGCTCACAGTGAAAATGGAGTTTGTGAGGTCAGGTCCTGGATCCTACTCGCCTGCTGTTCCTGGAGACTTCGATTTATTTTTTGTCAGCCGGGGACAATTATCCTGTGGTTCTACTTCGGCTCAAATGGGCGAAACGCTTTTTGTTGAGAATGGCGCAAGCACGACTTTTTTGTGCTCGGCAAAGGCCGAGTTTGTGCGCACGACAATCACAAAACTCAATCTCACGGCCATCGGTTAAACTAAATGTGTAAGATCATTAATCCGATGACGTTCTGTCAGCCAAAAGGACTCACCTGGTGGTTGACCAAGGTGATCGCACGCGACAATGCGAGACGCACCAGTGGAATCCGTCAAATTCACTTTAAAAAGTTCAAATTCGGTCAGAGCGATCGCCGGAGTAGCAAAGAGCGCATAGAGCTTTGCTTGATCTTCAGCCGATAGCGCCATTGCAACGTCCTTTTGCCAAACTTGGAATCGCGCCGAATCCTCATGACTCATCCATACGAGTTGAACCGCGCCAAGTTCTTCCATGCATTCGGGCATCCACGCGGTTATCAAGTGGACGTTAAGTGCCTCCAACGGAAGTGCTTTATACATCTTA
>JAXMMN010000164.1:0-5509 GCA_034366485.1 Bdellovibrionales bacterium | reverse complement strand
TTGCCCTGATCCAAACGTTGAAGAAGTTCAGCGAGGAAATTAGCCGCTTGGGCTTTGTGCACTCGGTCTATCATTCGCAAATCGGAGATGGAAACCGCCGAAGAGAACAAGAAAGTTTTTTAGGTGGCGATACCGATTTGATGTTGGCGACACCCGCATTTGGCTTGGGAATTGACAAGGCAGATGTGCGGCTCTTGGTGCATGCAGAGATGCCGGGGTCGATGGAAGCCTACTACCAAGAGATTGGCCGAGCGGGCAGAGATGGAAAAAATTCTGCCTGTGTGGCACTTTACGATCGAGACGACGTCACGATCCAAGCTGACTTTGTGAAATGGTCAACGCCGGACCCTGGTTTTATTCAAAGTGTCCACAACCTGATTTCCAGAAATGAAATGCGTGCCCGCCAAGAGGGCTTTGATTACCTTAGAAGCCAGATGAATTTTTATAACCGACGCGACTTTCGAGTCGAAACTTCGGTCGGATTACTTGAACGATGGGGAGCACTTGAGGGTCGAGAACCTCGGGAGTGGAAAGCGATCGGCGAAGTGCCGACCGAGTATTTAGATCCCGAGCGCTATAAGAAAAGTCTTCGACACCGGGAGGAAAAGCTTCAGCGGCTAGTTGATTTTTTCGAACGCAGTCCTGAAGACCTCGCCGGCGTTAGTGGCTGTCGGCTTGTAGAAGTCGCCAGAAGCTTTGGTGAAATTTTAAACGACAAGCGCTGTGGAATTTGTGATGCGTGTCGGGCGGTGGCTTGATGAAGAAGCCACGGTCAAAAGCCGAATCAGTCAGAGTGAAGTTTCCCGACCCGCGTGAAGCTGGCGATGGCGGCCTGATCGCCGTCGGCGGCGATCTTGAAATCGAGACTCTGAAAGAAGCATATAGCGCTGGAATCTTTCCGTGGCCTCAAGAAGGACTGCCGCTTCTTTGGTTCTCTCCGGAGGAACGAGGGATCATTGATTTGCGATCGGATGCTGTTTGGCCGTCGCGCTTTGAAAAGCGATTCAAATCTTGGCTGCGCTCGAAGCGAGTCGAAGTCCGTATAAATACGGATTTCAAAGAAGTCATTCGGTCGTGCCGGCTTGCCAATCGTAAAGGCCAGGACGGGACTTGGATTTTGGATGAAATGGAATCCGCTTACATTCAGCTCTACGAAGCGGGATTTGCGCACTCGATTGAAACCTATGTCGATGGTCAGCTTGCAGGTGGTCTTTATGGTGTTTTCATCCGGGGAGTTTTCAGCGGTGAAAGTATGTTTCACCGAGAAACCGACGCGGGAAAAGTCGCCTTGGTTGTGATCGCTGAAGAATTGCGAAGGGCCGGTTTCGAGTTTCTTGACGTGCAAATGGTGACGCCGGTTGTGGCGATGTTTGGCGGACATTTAATTTCCCGAGAAGATTATCTGATGCGACTTGAAATGGCGCAAAAGCGGTGGGACCGTAAAGTATGTCAATACGAGTGGGTGAGGGGACCCGTGTCACTCTCGCATATCGCCTCCAAACTGAACGTGGTGACGTCTTAGAAGAACGGACGCCAGAGAACCCGTTTGAGTTTGTGTTCGGCACGGGTCAGACTTTACCAGCAATCGAAAATGTCATCCGCGGAAAAACAGAGGGCTTCACTGCTTCGCTGGGTGTTGCCGCGAAAGAAGCCTATGGCGAATTCGATGATCAGTTGGTCGCGACAGTTTCGATAGCCTCTTTTCCTCAGCCCAATGACATACAAGTGGGAATGAAGTTTACAACTCAGGGACCGAACGGTGAGGAGCTGGCGGTTCGTGTTGTTGAAGTCCTCGAGGATCAAGTCACAGTTGACGGCAATCATCCACTGGCGGGAGTCGATATCGAAATTGATCTCAAAATTCTGCGGATCGAGGAAGATACTGGTCAAGACGACGATCCAGATGACAACACGGGCGAGGATTCTAGATCAGAATCTGGTTCTGGTGGGCGAACCCTTCATTGATCGGCGGAAGAACTCCGACGGCGCTGTGGTGCTCTTTATCTTAGAACTTGTGAAAGCCGTGCGATCACAACGGGTAAAATAGCGACGAGGGAAAACGAAACAATCGCCATCCACCAAAGTGGATCAAGAATCGTGGCGTGGGCAAGTGCCATCCACTTCGCGGGCGTCATGCGGTAGCTTGCGTGCTTAAAACCCCGAGCCGCGGCGAAGTCAAAATTAGCTGGATGCGAATAGTCACTCGAGCGAGTGGTGATATAGCGATCAAGGGCTTCGGAAAGTCCACTTGGCAAGTTGCGAAAAACGAGTCCGAGCTCCCAAACGTCATCACTTTTGTTCGATGGATCAAGCCGTGCCACTGTTGCGAAAAATGCAAATCGGCCTCGCTCGGGAACCGCAAGTTCCAATTTTATCATTTCACCTTCATCAAGAAATCTAGCTCGAGCGGTCGTCTCTCGAATTTCAACCATAGCGCCACTTGCCGAAATGTTTGCGAGTCTGCCGATCAAGATCGGTCCATCGTCCGCTCGTCCCTCTGCGAGGCGCACCCGCCCGTCGTCCTCTGAAATGAGATTATAACGTGGCACTCGTGGATAGAGCGAATGGTCATTCTCAAGCGAATAGGTCTTTGCTGCATTGGACATATTCTACAATCGGCATAAATCAAACGCAGATTAAGCCGAATGGCCAGTGTCTCAAAGTGTGGCGGAAGTTTCTTTTGTGGCCTCAACATGGCCAATTCGTTTTGCGCCAATTTGTCTCAGTTCACCTTGGGCATAGTCGCAGGCGTGCCACGATTCGGGAAGAAACAAAAGAAGCTCATAATCATCGCCCCCATGAAGGGCATGACGAAGCGAGGCTCCCTCGTGAATGGGAACTGCTGTCTCCTCTATGATTGGCGTTACATAGGACGCTCTGCAGGCGCGTGAAAGATCAGCAAGCAGGCCGTCACTGATATCGATGGCGCCGCTGATGGGGCAAGGTGCGAGACGGGTTGCAACGTCGAGTCTCGGCTTCGGGCGCAGATGCCGTTGTAAAAGTGCGTCTGACAAGGAGGCCCTTCGACCGGCTTGAAGTTCTTCGAGCGCAAACGCTGCTCCACCGAGCTTGCCGGTGACATAGATCTGATCGCCTGGCCGAATTGCAGATCGAGTCCAAAGTGAGCTCGCGGGCCGAGCTTCGCCAATAGCCGCGAAATCGATAACCAAAGGACCTTTTGAAGTCGAAAGGTCGCCACCCAAAATCGGACACTGAAACTCGAGCGAATGGGCGAGAGCACCGCGATAAAAAAGTTCGAGATTTTTTTCGCGTTCCAATTCGGTCCTTGTGTTGGGACTTGCGAGTGAGATTGTGCAGCCAAGCGGCATGGCGGCCATCGCTGCGAGGTCGCTGAGTACTCTGGCAAAGCCTTTGTAGGCGATGTCGTCGAATTTGGAGAACCGGAGATCAAAATGAGTGCCCTCGATAGTCAGGTCTGAACAAAACGTGACAGGACGTCCCGAAACCTGTACGGCCGCGGCGTCGTCGCCGATGCCAATCATAGTCGAATACTGATGGGACGATTTGCACCAGTCGCGAATTTTCTCTACGAGTTGAGTTTCTTGTAACAACGTCACGCGCTTTCACCTCGATTTTCACGACATCAGGTTGGCTTCTAGTTCAACTGGGCTTAAAACCGTCGTCAACAATTGACGAAAAAAACAAATGAGAACAGGATCCCACCGCATGACGACAAGTACGATGTTGCCAATTCAAGAGGGTGAGCTTCAACTTCCGAAAAATCCTGTAGAGGCGGTTCTCCGTTGGTTAGAAGACGCAAAGCAAGCAGGGCTCCCTGAGCCAACCTCAATGACGCTCGCGACGGCGACGGGCGATGGTTTTCCCAGCGCGCGGATCGTTCTTTTCAAAGGCTGTTCGCAGTCTCCTGCGGGGCGAGAGGGTTTCGAGTTTTTTACAAACTACGAAAGTCGCAAGTCTCAGCAGTTAAAGGAAAACCCTCGCGCGGCACTTGTCTTTCATTGGGTTGCATTGCGAAGGCAGATTCGAATTGAGGGTGCGATCGAGCAGTTGAGTGCAGATGAATCGAATCGCTACTTTCAAAGCCGTCCGCGAGACAGTCAAATTGGCGCGTGGTCGTCACCTCAGTCAAAGCACATTCAATCGCGACAAGAGCTCATTGAATTGGTGGAAAAGAACCGAGTGAAATTTGGTACGGGCCCCGTGCCGTGTCCGCCGTTTTGGGGAGGGTGGCGTTTAGTGCCAAAGCGAATTGAGTTTTGGGAAGAGCGGCCATTTCGGCTTCACGAGCGACACGAGTGTCTTTTCGAAAATGGCGCATGGGTCTACAAGCGGCTGGCGCCCTAGGGTGTCGCTTCGCCCTCTGGGCTACGCTGCTTTCGATGCAGTGGCATCGAAAGATTTGGGGTGTCGCTTCGGCTTGGCGACCTTAGCCTGGCGGCCAGGCCATTGGGCGGCCGCCGAGGATGTGAAAATGCAAATGGAAAACACTTTGGCCGCCGTGATCATTGGTGTTGGCGACAATTCGATAGCCATTTTTCGACAGCCCAAGTATGTCCGCAATCTCACTCGCTTTTACCATCATGTGACCTAAGGTAGCGGCGTCTTCTGGCGTTACCTCCGCCATTGATCGAATTTGCTTTTTTGGAATCAGCAAGACATGCACCGGTGCTTGCGGTTGAACATCGTGAAAGGCCAAACAAAGTTCGTCTTCGTGAACGATCTTCGCCGGAATTTCTTTGTCGATAATCTTTTTGAATATTGTCATGCTGCCATATTCGGAATTGCCCGGCGATTTGTCTACCAGTTCTCGTGATTAGAGACGGAGGCCATGCGCCTAAGATTGCGGTGCAGCGAGTGAAGCCTTGGATCCGGCTTGTGATGCAAAGAACGAGTTGCAGTTGATAGCGACTCGAGGTGGGCAACCTGCTCTGTAGCAATAGACTTCATTTCTGGAAGCATGGAAGACGGTTGTTGCGAGGCCCAGTCAATCCACACATCGATTCGATGAAGCTCAACGTCGAGCGCTGCCTGCGTCAATCGCTCGACATCCGAGTTCAGCGCATGAATGAAGGTCAAGACCTCACGCGTATGCGCCTTTTCTTGGCGCAAATTTTCGTGGTACCGCAGCGCCAAAAGTTCGGAGTCGATCCACGGCCTTTGATTTTGCCAGAAGTCATAGAGAGCATCCGTCTGGCTAGGGTCCGCTGCATGCCGAAGCGCGGCCTGAGTTCGTCGATCGGCTTCAAGAATCGCATGGCGAGCGCGATGAAGTTTTTCAAGAATCGCGAGCATTCTATCGATAAGCTCGAGATCTTCTAAGATTCCAGGGTCCGGGCGATTGCCTTCAATGTTGAGATTTTTCGAACGACTGGCTTCACGTTGACCTTTGAGGGCTAAGTGTTGAAAGCGAATCCGAGACTGTTCGACGTGATTGGCAAAAACCAAATCACTCTCACCAGTAGAGTTGATGGTGGCGATAATGGTTGAAAGTCGATTTCGTTCGCTTTGCACTTCATTCGCCCAAAGC
>JAXMMN010000163.1:0-6682 GCA_034366485.1 Bdellovibrionales bacterium | reverse complement strand
AAAAACCATTGGGATTCCGACGGCGAATTTAGATGTGACGGTCGAATCAAGTATTTTGCCAGGCGTCTACGCCGCTTGGGCTGGGGTGCGAGGGCGAAAAGAAATGGCCCTCGTCAATATCGGGAAGAACCCGACGTTTGAAGTCGATGCGAAGGAGCTTCATATCGAAGCGCACCTGCCAAACTATGACGGTAATCGCGACGGCGACATCTACGGCGAAATTCTGGAATTGGAATTTGTAAAACGCATTCGAGACGAAAGAAAATTCGACTCTGTCGATCAGCTTGTGACCCAAGTCAGGGCTGATATTCAGGCCGGGCTTTCGCTGTTGGCCAAGGAGAATATCGAGTGACGACCGGACTGACGAAGCCAAGTAAGCGCACGCTGATCTCAATCGGTGCAGACGAGCGCGAGAAGGAGTTTCACGCCTACTTGGCTCGCGCTTTGACTTCGGGTGAGTCGCAGTCGGAACCTGAAACTCACTTAAGTAAGATGTCGGATTTGAAGGCTGAAGATCATGCGTCAGCGCTGGTGCGATTGTTTGGCGAAGCTGGTCGCGAGGCGTTGACTTGGCTTGGTTCGCAAGGTCGTGCTTCCTCGGAAACAGCGGTCATTGGTTTTGCGGATGCCTTGTTGCTCGATCGGAATGAACCTCCTCGGGCGGTGAGTGTGCTACCCCAGGCAATGCTCTCCGCACTGGCAAAAGAAAAAGTGAAATTCGACATGAATGGTGCGGGACTCATCGTCGGTGTGAATGACCTGACGCGGTCCATGGCTGCATCGCTCACACGCTTGGGGCTCAAGCGAGTGATGTTGATTGATGCCGACGACAAAGCTTCAGAAAAAATGGCGACGGCCTTAAGTCGGCGGCTGATCGGAATTCAATTTGAAGCGCTGTCGAGATCTCGTTTGACGCAAATTCCTTCCGAAGCCTCAATCGCCGTCAACCTAACGTACGCATTTGACGATTCAATTTTGGAAGAGTCGATTCTCGAGGACGTGTCCTATCTCAACTTTCTTCGCGATGGCGGAGTTTGGATCGACTGGACCGGAGCCACCATTGAACGAGGCTTTTCGGAAGAAATTGCCAATGCCGGGGCCATGGTCTTTGATCCGGACCATGTGCGTAGATGGCGAGACGCAAATTTGCTTGCGCTAGTGACTGGACGTAAGGCCGAGGAATGTTTCGATGATCTCAATCGGAAAGAGCAACCTTAGGCTCGTCATTGGTCCTGTCTATTATCTGGGCTGATGCTCCGGTCGGTTATTAACTATAGAATAAGAGAGTGGAAGTGTGCCGGATTCCGAGGATGGAGTTCGGTGCGAGTTTTTCGATTTTCTGCGACCAAGGAGTGGTCATGTCTCAATCAGGATCTTCGAGCAGCGGTGGAACAAATTCCGGCGTTGGCGTTAAAAAAACCGTTGGCGAACTTCTAGTCGTCGAGAAAAAAGTTACATCCATTCAGTTGGCTGAAGCTCGCGATGATCAGAAGAAAAACGGCGGACGTCTGACGTCTGCGTTGGTTCGCTTGGGCTACATGAAAGACAAGGAACTGGCCGAGTTCCTCGGAGCCCAGTACAACGTTCCTGCTGTCGATCTTGAACATTTCGAAATCGATGAAGCAACATTGGCATCCGTGACCCGTGAAATTTGCGAAAAGCATCTGATCATTCCGGTGTCACGGGCGGGAGACACGCTTGTCGTCGCCTTCTCGGATCCGTCGAACTTGTTTGTTCGCGACGACTTGCGATTTATCACGAAGTGTAAAATCGAAGTTGTCGTCGCCGCCGAAACATCGATTCAAAAGGCGATCGAAAAGTACTACCGCAAGGGAGCTGATCTTGGCCGCCTTGTCGACGAGATGGAAAACTCGGACGAAGCGCTTAATTTTACTCAGTCGTTGGAAGCGCTCGCGCTTGATAAAGATAGCGAAAGCGGTCCCATCGTAAAATTCGTCAACTTGATGCTGGCGGAATCGATTAAGCTTAAAGCGTCGGATATTCACATTGAGCCATACGAAAAACGTTTTCGAGTGCGCTTCCGAATTGACGGACTTCTACACGAAAAAATTCAGCCGCCACCAGGGATCGCCGCGGGTCTCGTGAGTCGTCTGAAAATCATGTCTCGTTTGGACATCGCCGAGCGCCGTAAACCACAAGATGGCCGTTTGAAGGTCAAAACCTCTGCGGGTCTCGAGGTCGATTTCCGCGTGAGTGTTTTGCCAACGCTGTTCGGTGAAAAAGTCGTTATGCGTCTTTTGGACAAGGGAAATTTGAAGCTTGATATGACCAAGCTCGGTTTCGAAGAAGACGATCTCGCTGTGTTTCGTGAAAAGATCAACGAACCGCAAGGTCTTGTGCTTGTGACCGGTCCAACGGGTTCCGGTAAAACTGTTACGCTTTACTCGGCTCTCCAGTCGCTGAATGATCCTCAAATCAATATTTCGACGGCGGAAGATCCGGTGGAATTTAACTTGGACGGGATCAACCAGGTTCAAGTGAACGCGGATATTGGATTTGATTTTGCCGATGCACTTCGTTCGTTTCTTCGTCAGGATCCCGACGTCATTCTCGTGGGTGAGATTCGAGATTTAACGACGGCAGAAGTCGCCTTCAAGGCCGCTAGCACGGGTCACTTGGTTCTTTCGACCCTTCACACCAATGATGCTCCCTCGACCGTGTCTCGTCTTCTGGACATGGGTGTTGCACCTTACGTCATTACTTCGACGGTTTCGTTGGTCTTGGCGCAGCGACTTGCGGGTAAAGTTTGTGAGCGCTGTCGCGAACCACACAAAATCGAAAAAGCGGCATTGATCAAAGCCGGCGTTCCTGAAGCAGAAGTAAATGAATATGAAACCGTCCGCGGAGCCGGTTGCGCAAATTGCAACGGATCTGGAGTTAAGGGTCGTGTGGCGATGTACGAAGTCATGACGATGACCGATGTGCTTCGTGAGGCGATCCTTAGTGGTGCGGGCCCAGTTGAGATTAAGCGCGCCGCTTTAAAGGGTGGAATGCGATCGCTTCGTAAGGCTGGTCTCATGAAACTGAAAAAAGGCGAGATTTCGTTTGAGCAGCTATTGGCGATGACAATTAGCGACGAACAAGCGCTAAAGTAAGCGCAATGAGTTTGGTTGGCAGTGAAGCATCTTAGAGTTGGAGACGTGCCGGTATGATTTCTCTTTTGCAACTGCTGAAGTTCGCGACAGACCAAGGAGCTTCAGACTTGCATATCGTTTCAGGAGCGCAGCCAGCGCTTCGGGTGAATGGTCGAATTGTTCGAGTTAAGTCGGATGTTCTTTCGAAAGAAGTCACCCGCAAGCTTTGCTATTCAGTTCTCAGCGACAATCAAAAGGCAAAGTTCGAAGAAGAGCGCGAGTTAGATTTCAGTTTCGAAGTCAAAAACATGGCTCGCTTTCGTGCGAACTTTTTCTTTCAGCGCGGTGCGGTTTCCGGAGTATTTCGCAAAGTTCCAGTGACGATGCCTAAGTTTACCGATCTTGCAATGCCGGCAGCTGTTGGAGACCTCACACTCTTGCCTTACGGCCTCGTCCTGGTTACTGGTCCGACGGGTTCTGGTAAGTCGACCACCATTGCAAGTCTGATTGATAAAATTAATCAGGAAAGCTTTGGCCACATCATCACTTTAGAAGATCCAATCGAATTCATTCATCCCCACAAGAACTGCATTGTGAATCAACGAGAAGTTGGTGCAGACACCGGAAGCTATGCAGATGCGATGAAGTACATGCTTCGTCAGGATCCCGATGTCGTTCTACTTGGTGAGATGCGAGATTTGGAGACTATCGAGGCGGCGCTGGTTACAGCAGAAACCGGCCACTTGGTATTCGCAACACTTCACACAAATTCTGCGATCGCGACAATCAATCGCGTTGTCAGTGTTTTTCCTGCCGAGCAACAAGAGCGTGTTCGGGTTCAGCTGTCCTTCACTCTTCAAGCAGTCATTTCGCAGCGACTTTTGCCGGCACTTGGCGGCGGGCGCTTCATTGCTTGCGAGTTTTTGTTGATGACGCCAGGTGTACGCAACCTCGTACGCGAAGGTAAGCTTCACCAAATCGAATCGCTGATGCAGGTCGGACAAGAAAAATCTGGAATGGTAACAATGAATCAATGTTTGGTGCAGCTTGTGCTTCGGCGCCGAATTGATCTTCGTACTGCGTTCGAAGCGTCGCCAAACCTTGAACAGCTTGAGAAAATGCTCAAGCAGGCAGGTGCATAGTGCCACGGTTTACTTTCGAAGCCCGCGACACGCGAGGGCGCGTCTTTAAGGGTGAACTCGAGGCGCCGACCGAGAGTGAAGCTCGTATCAAGCTTCGCGCGCAGAAGCTTATGCCGATGAAGCTTTCACAAGCAGAGCAAAAAGTTTCAGGTCTTAAAAAGGTTGGCGGAAAAGGTGTTCCACTTAAAGAGCTGCAGATTTTCACTCGTCAGCTTTCAACGCTCTTGGGCTCTGGTATTCCTATTCTACAATCTCTTGAAGTTCTGTCGCAGTCACAGCGAAGTCCTGGGATGCAGATCGCGCTGAAGCAAATGGTTCACGACATCAACCAAGGCCGTCGTTTCGGCGAAGCAATGGCCGAGCATCCCTTGGTGTTTGACCGCTTTTTCGTCAACATGGTTAAGGCGGGCGAAGAATCGGGTAACATTGATCAAATTCTCAACCGTCTTGCTGTTTACATCGAAAAAGCAGCCAAAATTCGAAGCCAAGTCAAAGGGGCACTGGTTTATCCGATTGCGATCTTGGTTGTTGCGGGCGTTGTTGTTGCGGGTCTTCTTGTCTTCGTTATTCCGAAATTCGAAAGTCTTTTCGCGAATTCTGGCCAGGAGCTTCCGGGCCTCACGCAAATGGTCGTCAATTTATCTAAGACCTTCATTGCCTACTGGTGGGCCATCCTAGGCGGCATCGGCGGGGGAATTTTCGGGGCCATTAACTATTACCGAACAGACGATGGAAAGAAAACGATCGACGCAGTAGCGATTGATTTACCTTATATGGGTGACTTGATTCAAAAGTCTGCAGTCGCACGTTTCACTCGCACACTTTCGACGCTTCTTTCATCAGGTGTTTCGATTATGGAAGCGCTTGAGATTGCGTCAAAGGTTACCGGCAATCACGTGATTGAAAATGCGCTTTTGCGTGCACGGGAGGCGATCTCGGAAGGGAAGTCGCTGACCGTTCCTTTGGCGAAAGAAAAATATATTCCTCAAATGGTCACCCAGATGATCGGTGTTGGTGAACAGACCGGTGCGATCGACCAGATGTTGAACAAGGTTGCGGATTTCTATGAGGACGAGGTGGATGTTGCTGTTGCGGCACTCACAAGCGTCATGGAGCCTCTCTTGATGGTCTTCTTGGGCGGAATTGTCGCCGTGATGGTCATCGCCATGTACCTCCCAATCTTCAACATGGCCGGTTCGGTTAAGTAAGTTGCAGCACGTAAGGTAGTTAAAAGAGAAAGGACTTCGCCGGAATGAGTCGGCACGAGCAGCGCGCAGCACAAGGGTTCGACTTCTCGCGAAGTCGAACTCCGATGACCATCATCGCGGCCGTGCGCCTCGGGTTTCACCTTTCTATTTTGCTGATCATCCTTGGCTTTCAGGCGCTGCAGCCAGAATTTGTAAACACGGAAGTTCTATTTCCCGTCTATCTTTTGATGGGCGTCGCGTTTTCGATCCATTCGGTTTACCTGCTATTTTTTGATCGCGCTTTGAACTCTTGGCCGGTGACGGCATTCTTGTTTTTCTTTGAATCAGCGTTCATCACTGGGCTGATTCACTTTACGGGTGTCAACCAGTCCATTTTTCTATTCTTGTATTTGGTTAATATCATCCTTTGCGGTTTCGTCTTTCAGAGACGTGGGGCCAACATTCTGGCTCTTTGGACCTCTTTTCTTTTCAGCTTCCTGATGATCGTCGGACCAGAGTTAAAAGGTCAGGCGCTGTTTTTCGCTGTCGGCCTCAACAATGTCGCGTTTTTTGCCGTCGCAGGTCTCGCTGGCTATCTTAGTGAGCAATTGGACTTCATGGGGCGATCTCTGGAAGCCCAAGGGAAAGATCTTCGCGCACTAAGAAACCTTCAAGCCATTATCGTGGACAACATGGCCACCGGCATGATCACCGTCGACGAAACTGGTGTTTGTCTGCAGGCCAATCGCGCAGCTTTTGAAATCCTAGACCCAGTGCCTCGGGAAATTATTGGTCGAAACTTAGATATTGTTGTTCCTGGTTCGATGGCGGGAATTCGGGCGACGCTCGAAAAGATCGAAGGCGGCGATCGAACAGCGAGACTTGATTGGATCCACCAAAACCCGATGCAGGGCCGCCAAACGCTCGAACTTGTCGTCAGTCGTCTGCCGGTCGAAAGTGAATTGAAAGGTTACATCGTAACCTTTCATGATCTTACGCGTGTTCGTCGCCTTGAATTTGCGATGCGACAGAGTGAAAAAATGGCCGCTGTTGGGCAGCTTGCTGCGGGGATCGCTCACGAAATTCGAAACCCACTGGCTTCAATGAGCGGTTCGCTTCAGCTTCTCGAGTCGGGATTTACCAGCGAAAGTGCTGAAGAAAAAAAGCTGATGCGTATTGCGCTTCGCGATATTGACGGACTGAACTATTTGATCACCGAGTTTCTGGACTTCGTGCGACCTGAGGTCCTGTAAGAGGA
>JAXMMN010000162.1:0-1069 GCA_034366485.1 Bdellovibrionales bacterium | reverse complement strand
CAAAGTCGATTTCGATCCAGAAGGGATTAAGAAATGAACAAATTCGTACTTGGAACGATCATTTTGCTTTCGATTTCTGGCGTCGACGCTTCACAGGCGGCGGAAAAAAAAGCGTCATCGATTGAAGACGAACTCAAGCTTCGCGCGGGAGACGAGCAAGGCAACGAGCTTAAAGCTTTAAAGACGGAAATGCTTGTCATGCGTTCCGAGAAGAAGGCGCTTGAACAGCTTGAAAAACTGAAACTGCGATACAAAGGCACGCGCATGGAGCCTGAAATTCTATTTCGGCTTGGCGAGATTTATATGCGAAGGGCCCGCACAGAGCGGTTCTTTGAAGTGCATCGAGATTCGAATCAAATTGCGAGGTTCGCTCCAGAGATGGTTCGAACAGCTTCAGAAGTAAAACAAATTCGCCGTGCCATTTCTATTTACATCGATCTCGAGGCGCGTTTTCCACGTTTCCGAGCGCGAGACATCGTCGTTTTCAATACCGCCTACGCCTATCAGCAAGTCGGTGAAGACACGAATGCAGAAAAGCAATTTCAACGTCTTTTAAGTCAGCATCCAAATTCGTCATTGGTGCCTGATGCACTGCTTTCGCTTGGGGAAATTCAGTATTCGCGACGTCAATTCTCGGGCGCTCTCGCCTATTTTCTAAAAATCAAAGAGTATCCAGAAGCGCGCGTTTACCCCTACGGGCTCTACAAAGCCGCCTGGTGTAAGTACAACATGCAAGATGAAACGGCAGGGATCAAACTTCTTGAGGATGTCATCGCCTTTGGCCACGCCCGCGCTCAAGATGCCGCGAGCAATTCGAAGTTGGATCTTCGCAAAGAAGCGCTCGGTGATTTGGCTTTATTTTTCTCTGAGTCCAAAAAAGCGCAAGACGCCGTGGGATATTTTGCTGCTCAAGCGAAAGATCTCGATGCGGTGCCATACATACTCCGTTTGGTCGAAATATATAAACGCCATTCGAAATATGGAGAAGTCGACATTGTGCTTCGCGATGTTTTGGCGAAACTCCCGAAAACTGAAATGATTGCCAACGTCCATGAAGAGTTGATTTGGA
>JAXMMN010000161.1:0-1808 GCA_034366485.1 Bdellovibrionales bacterium | reverse complement strand
ATCAGGTAGCGAACCACGCTACTCGAATTCGGCGCTACATAGATCGTTATGGAATCAACACGGTCGAAGATTTTATTGATAAAGTGCTTTCACTTGAAAACTTGATCGATCGCCATTCGCCTTATATGCAGCGACGGACGCCGCAACAGCAGGCGCAGGCGGACGACCAAAAGACCGCGGATATTTCGCTCTTAAAGATGTCGAATCGCGACTATATGGACGAATACATCAATCCGCGCGAATTCGTAGAGCATCAAAAGCAAAAGGCTGCAGCGGAAACTACTAGAATGGAGAAGTTTCCAAGCGAGCCACAGCGGGACATTCTTGCATTTCTAATGCATCATGCTCCCTTGAAGAATTGGCAGCAGGACATCATTTCGATTATTCGTGATGAGGCCTACTACTTCGCGCCCCAGGGGATGACGAAGATCATGAATGAGGGCTGGGCGTCCTATTGGCATTCTAAAATGATGACCCAAGATATATTGAGTGATTCGGAAATCATTGATTTCGCAGATGCCCACTCAGGCACGATGGCGATGTCTCCGAACGGCTTCAATCCCTACAAAATCGGGATCGAGCTTTTCCGAAATATCGAAGATCGATGGAACAAAGGGCAGTTTGGTAAGGAATGGAACGAGTGTGATGACATTCGTCAAAAACTTAATTGGGACAAGAAGCTTGGAATAGGCCGAGATAAGATTTTCGAAATTCGACGCAACTATAACGATGTGACATTCATCGATGAATTTTTAACGGAAGAGTTTTGCGTCGAAAACAAAATGTTCGTTTATAAATTCAATAAACGCACCGGGCAATATGAAGTCGACACGCGCGATTTCCCATTGATCAAGAGACAGCTTTTATTTCAGTTAACAAATTTCGGTCAGCCGATCATTCAAGTGGAAAATGCGAATTTTGAAAATCGCGGCGAGTTGCTTTTAACACATTTGTTCGAAGGCATTGAAATGCAGCCAGACTATATGCGAGAAACGCTTAAGAACTTGCAGGCAATTTGGGGTCGGCCGGTTTGCATCGCGACGGTGCAGGATGAGCAGCCGAAGCTGTATCGACATGATGGCACAGAAATACAAGAAATCGCCATCGGCGATGCTCGTCCCAGCCAAGATGCTTCTTCAGAAGAAGCCTAAGTCATCGTTTAAGTTACTTCTTTTTATCCGGAAGAGCCGTCGGGACACGTTTTTTCGTGTCTCGCTTTTTGGCGGTCTTTTTAGGTTCCGGATCCAAGATCTTTAGCAATCGAGTCATCTTCATTCGTTTCGCAAGGTCGTAAGCAGTTTCGCCGCCCTGTCTTGCGATTTTCTTATCTGTCTTCGGTGCTAAAAACTTCACGACGCTCTCGTGTCGTCGGAAGACGGCCCACATAAGTGGAGTCGCTCCGGAACCGTCGAGGACGTTGCTGTCCGCTTTCATCTTTATCAGATACTTCACGGTTGCTAAGTCACCGCGTGCGGCAGCTAGGTGAAGTGCTGCATAGCCTCTTCGCCGAGAAAGATTGATGTCGACGACCCTTTTTTCGACGAGTTCTTTGATTCGAGCCTCGTCGCCCGCATCAACCGCATCAAAGAATTGGTCGACGGCGATTGGATCAAAGCCAGACTTGTCGTCAAACGGGCTCTCCATCGGACTTAATCCGCCGGTCGCCATTGGTACAGGCGCAGGAATGAGCGCTTGATTTGGTACGATCGCTGGATCCGGTTCCACGGATACAGGCGGCTCGGTTTTAGTCGAATTGTCGGCCTGTGAGTCCGGAATATCCATCGGCTTCATCTCGCCAGAAGGATCTA
>JAXMMN010000160.1:0-3121 GCA_034366485.1 Bdellovibrionales bacterium | reverse complement strand
CTCGCGCTTGGGGAGCCAGTAGATGTCTTGCTCATGCCGATCTCCGGTAGCGGCCAGTCGCTGCCATGATTGATCGATAGGCCCGCAAAGTTTCCACAACCATTTTTTCTGGATCAAAGAGGGAGCTGATCTTCGCTCTTGCCGCTTCGCCAATTTGCTCGATGGGAAGCTGGTTCTCGAACACAGCTAGCAGGAGATCTGTGATTTCGCTGACATCGGCTGGGCGGACAAGAAAACCCTCAAGGCCGTGCTCAATCATCGCAGAGATCGGACTCATCTCTGATCCGATAACGACTTTCTTTTGCGCCATCGCCTCGAGTAGCGATGGTTCAAAACCAGAGGTTCTTGCAGAAAGGTTAACGAAGACATCGGCGCGAGAAATGGCGCGAACCTGATCTTCGTGCGTGAGATCGCCAGTAAAAATAACCTTACTTCCTAGAGCCAGCATCAGTGCTTCAAATTCGATATCTTTGAATTTGGGACCGTCGCCAATGACAATGAGCCGCGAGTTCGGCTTTCGAATGGCAACCTGTTCGAAGGCCCGAAGGAGACTGGCCATTTCGCCAATCTCATTCATATCGCTAACCGTGACGGCCACGTGAACTGATCGTGGAATTGTGAGCCACGCCCGAGTTTCTTGTTCGTTGGTTTCGTCGATCGCTTTGAGTGCGCCGATTTCAATTCCATACGGAACTGTGTGAATTTTTGCATCCGGATAGAGATAGTATCGTTCCAGCGAAATGCGCTCTCGTGGACTTGCTACGAAGACGCCGTCGGCGGTCGCCAAAAGTTTTCTGTCGCGACCAAAGTAGGTGGAAAGAAATTTCAACCCGACGCTCATGCCGGTTCCAAGAATACTGCCTAAGCTCTCTTGGCCCATTCCCATAATCGCGAAGAGATCGGCCATGTGGGTAGCTTGTACGTCGTACGCCATCGCGAAATCGTGATCTTTTTTAATTAAACCAACACGAATCGCAGAACTGTCGAGGGCATGGACGATGTGAAACGGTTTTTCGCGATGAAGTTCCAAGAACTTCGATCGCACCAAATCTTGAAAGCGTGGTTGATGAGCCTGCGAGCGCAAACGAGACGAGCGACTGGGGGCAATGCTCACCACTCGAACGCCGTCTGCTTCGCGCACCGTTGTCGCACCGCCAAGACTTTCACCAGTGATGATGGTCACGCTGTGTCCGCGAAACGCGAGACCGCGTGCGATCAGGCGTAAAAAACTTGGACCAGCGACGCGACCAGAGGTTGGGCGCGTTTGAATCAACGGCGCATACTGCGAGATCAGCGCGATATTGAGTTGGTCTGGAATAGGTTTGCGCGAAAAAAACATCGACTTCAAGAGTACGAAGGGTTGGCCGGATGAGCAAGGACCTGCGAATAAAGCCGTGAAATCCGATTCACCGCGATGTCCCGTCTCGCCTCCAGCGCGCCGGCCACAAGTTCGGACCAAATCCTGTTTCTGGTTTCGTCATTCGAAAGATGGGCCAATGCCTGTGCTATCCATGCAACATCTGGAACTAAGCCCAATGTTCTCGTGTCGTTTTCGAGTAGGTGTTTTTGGCTTTCTGATCCGACCAGTGGCATCGGAAGCACTTCTGCCCAGGCCTTGAGCGACGAAGTCGCGAGGCCCGCGACGATGGCACCCTCGAAATCTCCGGTCTCAAGCACTTCGTGGGCGTCGGTCGGTGGCATCAGCTTTAGGCGAAAGCTTTGAGAAGAGCTTCGTTCCCACTTAAGAAGCTGCCCGCGTTCGTCATTGTTAAATCGAGTGCGGTCACAGAACACAGTCAACTCGATCCCTGAGGCTTGAAGCGACTTCGAAGTTTCAAAGAAGTCGATTGCGGACTTTAGGGCGTCTAAAAAGTCGGGTCGATCGTCATAAGTTCCGGCAAGGACATAGCGCCTGATCGCGATCTGCCCGTCGCTTGATTCATCCGTCGGCAATGTACGGAGGGTTCTTTGGAAGCTAGGGCTGTCAACGCCAAGCTTTAGCCACTCGCTTTCCGTCGCTGCCGCGCCAAGGTTTCGCCAAAACTCAACTGTCTTTGAGTGAGTTTGTGGCGAGGAAAGATGTGAGACCACGGCGCGGGGTTGCAATCGGTTGCGAGTCCCAAGTCGAAGGCCGTCAAGAAGCGGCAGTGCGGACACTTCTGCCGAAAGTACTTTGTCTCCGACGGCGAGACCAGGATCAAGGATGTGAACGATTTCCGGTCGCCAATGGAAGGCGAGGCTTGCCGCCATCGGCCACTCCCAAGCTTTAAAGGATCGAAATGGAAATCGGACTTCGATGCGTTTTGGCAGTTGGAAATCGATCTGTTCGCCACGCCACTGAGTAAAGACGAGCACTTCATGCCCAAGTTCAGAGAGTTCACACAGTCTTTCGTGAAGTCTACGGCCTAGCCGAGAGCTGCGCCGATCGGGATGAACACGAGTGATAAAAAGCACTCGCATTTTTTAGGGCCTCGTCGGTTGCGTCGGAGATTCTAAAATTTCGATCAGTCGTTCGATAATTTTTCTGTTGGCATCCGGAATAGGAAGTTGCGAAAACTCGCGTGGCGTCGTCCAGTTGAGCGCTGTGTGCTGCTGTAGTTTGGGTTCGCCTTTCCAGTAGTACACATCGTAGAACAAAATTAAAATCGAGATATCGCCGTAGGTGTGGGTCGCGGCATGGCGAAGTGGACCAATTTCCGCCTCAATTCCCAGTTCCTCTTGAAGCTCTCGCTTGAGTGCTGTTTCCGGTGATTCGCCTTTTTCAATTTTGCCGCCCGGAAATTCCCACTGGCCCGCCAATGTGTGGCCGGGTGGCCTTTGTCCCACGAGGACTTTGTCCCCTCGGCGTATCAGACCCGTCACCACTGGAATCCAGATAGGTCGTTGAATGCGGGTTCCATGAGGAGGCGTACGGATCGGTGATGACATCAATACTCACCCTAGCGAACCTCGGCGCACGATACAATGCTAAGGATGTATGCTTTCGATTAAACCAATTCGTTAGACTAAATTTTTTAGCGCCTGATCAAAGAAGCGTGGTCCTTTAAAAACGAGGCCCGAGTAGGTTTGAACGCAATCGGCACCGAGGTCTAGGCGAATGCGGGCTTCTTCGCCGTCAAGC
>JAXMMN010000159.1:0-2295 GCA_034366485.1 Bdellovibrionales bacterium | reverse complement strand
GTGGTCGGCGATGCCAAGCCCGATCTCTCGAATCCGCAGAATCGCGGTCGTTAAAAGCTTTATGGAGTTTGGAGGCAATCCTTAGACCGTCTCGAGTACCGCATTCAGGGTGCTGAGCGGAGATCTGATGTCATGGGCTACACGTGCCGCGACTTCTCCCAGGAGAATGCTATTTTTATTTTCGGCTTTAATTCGTTTAGATTCAATGCGGCGGATACTTACAAACAAAAAGGTGAGTAACGCGATGAACGCCGCAACTGTGGCAAGAAAAGCGCGTGTTAAAAAATCCGAATGGGTTTGAAGACTAAGGACAAGATCGGGCCGCTCAGGAAGTCGAAAGTAGATGCGGCGATGAAGAAAGCCAAACACATGGCTTTGGAACTTTCCGACTTCAAGTTCCGACGGCACTTCTTCGCTATAGTCTTCGCCAAATGCAATGAGTGCGGTTTTTCGGGTTGAGTCGACGAGCTTAATCCCTTTAATAAATTGCGATGAGAGCAGGACGCGTTGATTCTTGGAAATTGATGAAAGCAGATTTCCTTCTTGAATTGCAACGGCCTCCGACTGGAGCCAACTGCTCGCAATTTCTCGGCCGACCGAATCAAGGTGCGAGTCGAAAACAGCGTACAGACCGCCTGTTAATATCAGAACGGCGATCGAGAAGAGACCCGTCGCCTTTCTTGGATTCAAAAGTTGAACGACTCTTATAAACATAGCCGCTCCAGCGTTCCGCCCACGAAAGGCGGCTGCCCATCGAAGTAACATCGGTGTACTGCTACCAGCTCGGACAGTGAATGTGGCACTTCCGCATCAAAGGCAAGTGCGGGTAAGCGCACGGCTGATCGTCCCTGATTTGCGATTCGCTCACGGACTGCGTTCGAACCTGCCTCTTCAGTTCCAAAATAGGCGAGTCGACGTTCGTAAAAACTCTCAGGCGTAAAGTTCTTGGTCTTGATCTTTCGGATTGCGAGTGCGTGCCTTAGCAACTCCCCAAGCGCACGGTAACGAGTAGTATTGATCTGGGAGTCCTCGCCACATGCGCCACCAGAGACAACGCCACCGCCTTTGAGGAAGGCGAAGTAAATCACGACGTTGAATTTTGATTCGTGAATTCTCGGCCGAATCTCCACGACGGAATTTAAATCGACTGCACGGCCAACATCTTGGAGCGCGATTTCTCCGGATTCTAACGCGAGTAGATCCACATTACGTAACTTATGACCGATCGATTTGTTGTCCCACCACTTCGCCCAGACGAACCGTTCCACAGCTTCAGCAAGTGCATTTTCGCGTGCTATCACCGCAGCAATTTCACTGAAACTCTTCGGAAAAGCCGCGAATCCGTCGGATCTTTCTGTTTGGCAAATAGTTAGTCCTGCAGTCCGACCTTCGGCAAACGCGCGCCGTTCGACAAACTCAACAAGTCCCTTCAAGACGGATTTTGCAGGATCTGGATCAATCCCAGAGAAGACCGATTCACTTATGATTTTTGAACTTTGTTCGTCGAAGATGCTCGCGAGTGAACCGCAAGCGAGCGACGCCAATTGTATGTTTTTTGGAACATCGACTTGCTTTCGCAGCGCTTGAATGAATTCAGTCACGGATGATTGCATCAATGAACCTTGAATACCTGCCACGGAGCGGGCGATGTGATCGCAAAGTTCAGAAGATGAACTTGCGAATCATTTTTGACGGCAAAAAAACGTCTTTGGTGTCCGTAGACATTGAATAGCGATTCTTGAAATAGATATTCATTTGCTGACTTGAAACTGTTCGCTCCGTTATCAAGGTTTGCCAATAGCTGCTGAAACTTTGAATCGGACGTCAGTTGTTTTAGTGGCCTGTGTAAATTCGGTGTGAATAGCATCCGAGCATCACCCGCCGGATCAAGCGCCCAGAAGCCCGAGCCCGCGTTGAAGAATGCGATCTTTCCATCTGAATATGCTTCAGCGAAATCCTTGCGCGTTTTCATCACCTTTGGATTCGAACTTTTGGTTCCAAGTGACTTAAGCGTTTCTGATACCGCCTTCACGAATGTTGATTCGCGATCTGCTTCGACGAATGCCCATGGAATCTCCGCGCGAGCAAACTTTGCTTTGCATTTCATCGCGTCGCCGTCAGACATCTTGATCGCCGTTTGCATCACGTCCAGCGTCTCGTATCCGGGCAGAATTTTTGTGAAGATGCTGCCTTCGACTGTTCGCTCCTTTGTCAGATTTTGGAAAGCGTTCCTAAACCGCTCGGCGAACACCTGACGGCATACTTTGTCACCGAAGGGAGGGACATCCTTGTTTA
>JAXMMN010000158.1:0-2139 GCA_034366485.1 Bdellovibrionales bacterium | reverse complement strand
GTTAAAGACCTCGAAGTAAGATACGGCGGAATTCTCGCCCTCAAAGGCATGTCTTTCGAAGTTCAAAAAGGCGAAATCGTTTCTTTAATCGGCGCAAATGGCGCAGGAAAGACCACCACTCTTCGTGCGATTTCCGGATTGGTTGGATTCACCGGAAAGATCGATTTTTCTACTGAGCCGAATAAGCCCATAGATTTAGCGAAAGTTCCACGCCACGAAATAGTCCGTCTCGGACTTGCACACTCACCTGAGGGTCGCGGCATTTTTCCAAATCTCACAGTGTTAGAAAATTTGAGCCTCGGCGCATTTGCAAGAAATGACAAAGCGGCGATTGCAAAAGATTTAGAGCATTGCTACGAGCTTTTCCCGCGTTTGAAAGAGCGCGTGCGCCAAAAAGCCGGAACTCTTAGCGGCGGTGAACAACAGATGGTCGCCATAAGTCGCGCGATTATGTCTAAACCATCTTTATTACTACTTGATGAGCCGAGTCTCGGCCTTGCTCCGCTAATCGTCGCACAAATTTTTGAGATCATCAAAAAGCTCAACTCTGAAGGTATGACCATTCTACTGGTAGAACAAAACGCGAGAATGGCACTTAAGGTTTCCCATCGCGCTTACTGCGTCGAAACTGGAAAGATAACACTTTCAGGAACAGGCAAAAGTCTTCTCAACGATCCCCGCATCGTCGACTCATACCTCGGCGGCCACTAACTCCCACCCGCATCCCGCCCGCGCCCCCTACGGTCATTGACCGTGGGGTCGAGTGATTGAAAGAAACGCAATCAAGTGTTGAAGCACGGATTGTGTAACGACGCTCGCTCCTAACGTTCACTCAACGTAGGAGCCACACATGAAGTCTCTCAAACCAATTATCGCCGATCCTCGGACTAGAAACCTGAAACACAATCTTGTTTTCAATCCCGGCCTGCGGAAAACAATGGAGTCGCGCAAAAGACGACCACGCGGCACTGATCGCTCGATGCACGTAGTAATAAAAAGCGATCTCGCCAAAGGCCATTTGAATCTTCGCAGACATCAAGAAAAAATTCGAAAGCTGATTTTTAAAATCGGATTTAAGAGAAATGTCCGCGTCTACCGAATGGTCAATGTCGGCAATCACATTCACCTTTCGCTTCGCCTCAAAAGTGTCTCGTCTTGGAAAGGATTTATTTCCGGCATCACTGGCGGAATCGCCAGTATCGTCGGCTTTAAGAAAAGCCAAGCGCAGCCAACGTTTTGGAATTCACGCCCCTTCACCCGAGCAGTTAACTGGGGATCGGATTACAGGCAGCTCAAAAACTACTTCGCCTACAACTTCCTACAAACAACCGGACTGATCCCCCTTCACAAACCCAAGAACTGGCGCCGAGTTGTCGAACTCTTTGCGGATGAATTCTTAGCAAGGAGGGCGCGGAGTCAGTTCGGAAGCCCTTGGGCCTCTGAACTGCGCTGACTAGGCGCGAGACTCCGCGATGACCGTGGGTCTATTGACCCGCAGTCATGTTGGTTTTTTGAATATCAGTGTCGAATTAGAATTATCGCTTCAACTGAATAACTTCATTGAGAAGTTCGTCTGTTGTCGTGATGGTCTTCGCGTTCGCTTGGAAACCGCGTTGGTTTTGGATCAGGTTCACGAACTCCGTTGCAAGATCGACTGTCGATCTCTCGATAGACTTCGCGAAGAGCTGACCGCGGCCCGCGTGCCGTGCTTTTCCAATCGCGCCTGCCCCTGAATCACGTGATTCTTTCAAGCGGTTGTTACCAACTTTGAAGAGTGCTTCTGGGTTTTCGAATTTCGCGAGTGCAACCTGACCAAGATCCTGCGCCTGTCCATTCGTGTACAACGCTGTCAAAACACCTTCGTCGTTGAACGACATATTGGTGATCGTACCAGCGGCAGCACCGTCTTGGCGCCACGAGATCAGATCAGATTCTTTTCCGTACTGTTTCGTCCCGTTAAGGCCCTTGCCCTTGTCAGTCGTGATCGAGTCACCGAAATCAACTTTGATCTGCTGGTTTTGCAAAGCTCCACCAGTAAAGTTGTACGCCTGTTTCGTGATCTGCTCTGTATCCAATTTGCCATCAACTGTGAATGTCAATTTCGCTGTCATGACTTCCGACATTTTACCCGGCTGGCCA
>JAXMMN010000157.1:0-1173 GCA_034366485.1 Bdellovibrionales bacterium | reverse complement strand
CGGACTTCCTAATCACCCGGCAATGAAAGACACAGAAATTGAAAAGGCCGTTCTTGAGGTGTCTGAGACAAATCTAAAAGCGACGGTCGACTTTCTATCGAAGTTCAATTCTCGGAATCATAAAAATGGCGAGGGCCAAACTGCTGTTCTTGCTTTCAAGACTGAAATCGAACGAGTCCTCAAAGATTCTGTCGTCCCCTTTAAACTCGATCTGATTCCACATAAGAACACGCCCATGAATAGCCTTCGACTTACAATTCCAGGTGTCGTGAATCCAAATGAAATCATCGTTGCCGGTGGACACATAGATTCCATTGCACAATCTTTCTTTGGCGGAGGAAAGAAAGCTCCGGGAGCCGACGACAACGCAACGGGCACCGCAAACTTGCTTGAAGCTGCCCGAATTATTTTGAAGGGTCGACAACCGGCGAAGACAATTGAAATTTACTGGTATGCAGGCGAAGAAGGCGGCCTCTTAGGATCAGCCGAGATCGCAGCGGACGCCAAAGCGAACGCAAAGAATGTCATTGGCGTCCTTCAACTTGATATGACACTTCACCCTGGTGATGGCGAATTCAAACTTGGCAGCATGACGGATTTCACTTCACTTTCGATGCGCGATCACCTTGCGAAAATCAACGCAACCTACATTGGCGCGACGATCATTGAAGACAAATGTGGTTATGGTTGCTCGGATCATGCGAGCTGGTACAAAAATGGCTTCCCCACTTTGATGCCATTTGAAGCAACAAAAAAACGAATGAACAGTAACATTCACACCGAGCGCGATGTCGTAAATGCACAATCAAGTTTCCGGCACTCAGCCATGTTTACGAAAATTGCTGTCGCTTTTTTGATGAGCCTGTAAGCCCGTGCCCAGGCTCCTTCGAACACTATCCCTTATCATTCCGCTGCTCTTGACCGAGGAGGCCCACGTGTCGGTGATCGCCGAAACGGTAGATCTCGAGACCGTCGTACGGTCATCGAGTTTTATCTTCATTTCCAAACCAAGAGAACACAGTCAATCGCAGGTTTATGAATTCTCATTCCTTCGCGCTCTCAAAGGAAAAGCGGAGCTGAAAGCAGCTCAGACCTTTAAAGTTCATCCAGCCAATGCTGAGCTACATGCCCAGATTGCCGAAATGCAAAAGCGCGGTGATCCAACTCCGATGC
>JAXMMN010000156.1:0-6712 GCA_034366485.1 Bdellovibrionales bacterium | reverse complement strand
TACAAATTTAAAAAAATAAATCAATGGAACCCAAATCGAAACGCGTGCAATACATGCAAGCTCCTCACCTTGCGACCAATTCGGATTCTGTCGCAGAAAAAAGTCGATCTTCGCGTTTCCACTTTTAGTTGGGGGACTGGCGACACCTTGCTTGAGGCGCATTCGTTGACTCGCTTCAGGAATAAGAATTCCGCTTGCTTCGTCAAAATAGCAATTTGTTTGCGAGTACCTTTGCTTGTAGTAATGCAAACGAACGCGATCTATCTCCTCAGGGATCTGGCGATTGGTGCGCGGATAGTAACTTTGAAAGTTGTTGGCCATTATCAAATATGTTTTGAAGCCCTTTGAAAGCAGAAACCAGTAAACGGTGGTCCTTGGAGCCATCAGCAGAGTCTTTATTCTGACCTTTAAAACAAAGATACCAAAGGCCCGTGCAAGATGACCATTGCCCCAGAACATCGCACGCAGAACCGTATCACCAGAAAAAACAGCCCGATACTGTCGTCCATCGCACTCGTGATCAGTTACCTGCAACGTCGAAAAGCCTTGCAGCTCGCCGTCGGGTGATCGCAACAAAATCACATGACTTTTTTCGAAGAGATCTTCAACGAAGCGAGACTCAGATGTGCCGTCGTAGGCTTCCTGCACCAGTCGCCACATCGCAATCCGCAATTCCAAATTCAAACTTGAAACTAAATGAACCGATGTCCGCATATTCAAAATCGTAACTCAAAAGCGAACGTCGACGTCGACGAAATGCGGTGCGCCATTTCGAGCGCGAACTACATGCGAGCAAGAACTTGAACTGTGTGACTTGGGCCTCGATGCCCGATGCCCTCATGAATATCGCGATCAGTCTCGCGAAGGATTTTAAATTCGGCGCTCGGGAATGCCTGTCGGATCTCATCCACAGTTACCATGAGATCAAGGTCCTTCGGACCGCCGATCGAACGTCCTTCGCGAGTCGCCTCCAACTGCTTTGGTGAATAAAGCTCCATCAACAGGACGCCGCCCTTTTTCAAGCACTTCGAAACACGACTCCAAAGAGGTGCTCTCAAGGCACTTGGCAGATGGCAAAAAATCATGACAACGCCATCCCACTTCTCGTCGCCGAGATCGTAGGTCTTTAGATCTGCTTCCTCTGTCGCTACTTGAACGTTCTTAGAAGCTGCCAGTTTACGAGCTTTTTCTAAGCCGACTGAAGAACTATCAACCGCCAGAACCTCATATCCCATTTGTGCCAAAAACGTGGCGTTGCGACCTTCACCCTCGCCAAGGGAAATCACTTTCCCTGACTTCGGGATCCAATCAAAACTACCTTTGAGGAAATCGTTCGGCTCAATTCCATACAAATGGTCTGGACGATCAAATTTTTCATTCCACATCTACTTCACTCCAAATAGCTCCGAGATCGCGCGATCAAAACCTTCTCGCGGGATGAATCCGTTATTCATTGCAGGTTCGCCCGTCATCGGAACGAACAAAACACTTGGAATACTTCGAATCCCAAAGAGTTGCGCAAGTTCTGGCTGCGCCTCCGTGTCGATTTTGTACACATCGACCTTTCCAGCATACTCGACTGAAACTTCGTCGAGAATAGGCGCCAGCATGCGACATGGCCCACACCAGTCAGCGTAAAAATCAATAATCGCTGGCCGCCCGCCATTGAACTTCCATTCTTGATTGGTTTCGTAATCAAAGATTTTTTTCTTAAACGTGTCGGTGGTCAATTTTTCTGGAGTCGATTTTTCTGACATATTGCACTTTCCTCTCTTTTTGCGACTTTCCAATCCATTAGCTATCACGGCTAGAATATCGCAGTTTCTTTCGATGGATGATGTCCCAGCACACAGTTCAATTACCTAAACTTGCGGCGCTGGCACTAAAGCCGTTTTGGAGCCAAATGGCCCCTTCAAAACTCGGCCTAGATGACCATCTTTAATCTCCAAAACTAGATCGCAATCCCGCGTCGTACCCAAGCGATGCGCAATCATCAACATCGTGACACCGTGGCCGGCCTCTTTAAGAACTCGCTGAACGGTTGCGTCGGTTTTAACATCGACACTTGCTGTTGCCTCATCCAACAAGATGATTTTCGCGTTTAACAACAGCGCGCGCGCCAAACATAAAAGTTGACGCTGTCCTTGTGAGAGATTCACTCCGTTTTCAACAAGTTCCGTATCAAGCCCCTTGGGCAGCAAACGAACGAATTCGGCGAGGCTTGCTTTTTCAAGCACGCTCCAAATCTTAGCGTCGGTGTGCTCCGTGTATCGATCGAGGTTCGATCGAATCGTACCAATGAACAACGTTGGATCTTGCGGTATAATCGCAAGCGCGCGACGCAACCTTTCTAGCGGAACAGCCGAAATGTCCACATCATCAATCAGGATTTTACCTTCTTCGAGTTCAATGAATCGGTAGAGTGTTTGAAAGACCGTGCTCTTTCCAGAGCCCGTTCTTCCTACGATTCCGACCTTTGCACCCGCCGGTAAAACAAAATCTAGTCCCTTTAGAATCATCGGGCGATTTTCCGCATAACGAGCTTTCACACCGACGAACTTAATCTCACCTTTTGTCGGCCAGTTGGCTGGTATCGCATCGACCACCGATCGGCCAATGACACTCGCTTCTTGCGGTAAATTTGCAAAGTGCCTGACGCGCTCAAGGCTCGTCATGCGACTTTCAACCTCCGCCCAAATTCGAATGCCCCAATTTAGGACTCCCCAGAAACTAAGGGAATACACTGTCACCAAGCCCGCCACACCTGGCGAAAGTGAACCGTACTTTACCGCGAGCACAATCGACACTGCGGTTGCAATCGAGATCAATCCACCGACAACTGGAATTCGCGACGAAAACCATCGATTGATCATGTAGTTTCCGTAGAACATCCGCTGATTGTGGCGAAGTCGTTTGAAGAACTCGTCAGTGAACCAATCTTTTTTATCAAATGCACGGATCACAACAAGACCTTGAAGCGTTTCCTTAAAGTGGGCATAGCGCGGTGAACGAGATATCGAATCAAGACGCTTTGCTTCGCGAGAACTTGCTCGATAGGTTTTTTGCATATGGTAGTACACCCAGAAAACCGGAACCATAACGATCACGACAAACGGTAAAACCGACACGATCAGCAGAAGCGTCAATAGCACTTGCGCAAAGCATTTGATCGAATGCTCAAACGACCATCGCAAATGAATATCCACGGATTCGAGATCTCGAGAAAAACGCTGCAATGTTCGACCGACAGGGGTCGAATCAAAAAAGCGAATTTTCGCACCCAACACCGACTTTAGCATTTTGTCATGAATCAATCGTCCCGCCGCTAACCCTCGCTTTAGCCAGAACAAATCGGCAAGCAATGTTCCAGCCATCACAAATAGCCCCATCGCACCGTACATATAGATTGCCGGCATCGGCTGACTTGCGAGAGTTCGGATATAGCTTATGCCAGTTTCATCCGCAGCTACAGAGCCCGAAGAAAGCGCATCGGACACATAGGCGAGCCAAGCTTTTTGCAAAAGCGGAAGTCCCGTTAAACTCATAGCGGCAATTGCCAAAGCAAGTAGGACCCATGGCCTGAGGCGAAGGTTTTCCCCACCCAGTGCTTCCAAGTAGTGCCGATACATTCCGGAGGCGACGGCGCCATAGCCGCGGTCTTCGTCTTCCGTCACGCGTTCGTCACCGATGGCTTGTGCTGCAACAACGGTTGAAGTTTCTACTTTTCCTTCTGGCGCAGTGTGGGATTGCGAAAACGCATACTCCTCGAGATAGCTTCGAAACTCTGGCGAAATCAATTCCAGGTGTTCGAACTTTCCAGTCGCCTTAAATTCCCCGTTCGCTAAAAAACCAATTTGATCAAAAACATTTAAATGACTGAGGCGATGCGTGATCATGATCCGCGTCACACTTTTCCAAAGTCCGGTTTCGCGATCGAGCAGGTTTTCG
Source organism: Bdellovibrionales bacterium (assembly GCA_034366485.1). Taxonomy (GTDB): domain Bacteria; phylum Bdellovibrionota; class Bdellovibrionia; order Bdellovibrionales; family JAMPXM01. The sequence goes on along the minus strand of JAXMMN010000156.1, from coordinate 2,764 downwards.
ACCAGCGCTTTTTCGGTGGCGCTGTCAACGGCCGATAGCGGATCATCGAGAACGACAAGATTCGGGCGATGCAAAATCGTACGAGCTAGGCTGACTCGCTGCCGCTGTCCACCCGACAAGTTGATTCCCTTTTCGCCGATTTCGGTTTGCAGTCCACCTGGCATCAGACGCAAGTCTTCATCCAAGCAGGACGCGCGCAAGGCTTCAGACAGTTCAAAATCTGAAACATCTTGTCGGCCGAACGTTAGGTTTTCTAGCAGCGTACCATTGAGAATAAATGCTTCCTGCGAAACGAATCCGATGCGCAGCCGATTTCGTGGCACTCCGCGAATTTCTAGGCCTTGATAAAAGCCACTCATTTCACCCATCAACACATGAAGAAACGTCGACTTGCCACTTCCTACACCGCCGACAACTGCCAGTGACGTGCCGGGGGGAACATGGAGATTTCGGTAATGAACTGCGACTTGATCGGCTAACTGATGTTCTCCGCCAATCGCAGCCTCTACCCGCAATGACGCTTCATCAACAACCGGCAAGCGGAGAAATCCAGCGATCCGTTCTCCGCCCACTTTCGCCGTGATCATGGTGCTGATCACGCGAGAAATTTGCGCGAATGGATCTTCAAGAAGTCCAAAAAGGCTGACACAAGTAAAAATCAAAGCCGCATCAAAACTTGCGCCGCGAAGCGAATGAACCGCTAAGACGGCAAACAAAACAAAGGTTCCGACGGCAACGTAGATTAATGTCACTAAGAGTTCCGCGCGAGCTAAACGTTCACGTGAGTGAAGCTCTGCTTCGCGGACTTTTCCGACTTCTTCAGAAACACTTTTTTCCCAGCTAAAGTGCTTCACAAGACGAATGGCTGTCAGAATTTGCGACATCAATGTCACACGCCTGTCGCGCCACTTCATTAGATCTTCGTCAAACGAGGTGAAGTCACGGCTCACTTTTTTCGTCATAGGCGCTAGCACGCCAAGTAGCACGACAGCGACCCATGCGGTCGAACCTAAGTAGTAAAACAGCAAGCCAACAGCGCCGATGATCATCACGACGCTGTAAATGAGGTCCGCCATGCCACCGCCGAAATCAGCGACGGCTTCGGTGTCCGAACTTAAGTGATTGACCAAGTCCCCGACAGGAGCCGCCTCTCGAGCGTCTTTTCGCAAGCGGAGAGCGTGAAAGAAGATCTTCTTGTTCACGACATTCGTGACTGTTTGATTCCACTTTAGGTACCAAAGAAAATAATGCTGAATTGCGACGCCACCGATAATTCCGGTCGTGCCGACCAAAGCAGCCAAAATCATAGCGGTTTTCATCTCGTCGGGTGTCGAAAAACCCTTCTGAATGGCTTTTACAAAGTTGTTTACGAGAACAGGCCCAAGCAAATTCATCGCCGCAAAAAGCAAAAAGAAGCCGAGCGCTGGTACCCATATCTTCGTCGAAACGCGCAGCAATGACTTCAGCAATGCCACTCCACTTACCCACGAAATTCTCGATTCATCCAAAACAAGCGCTTCGGGATCCAAGTCGCTAGGTAGCGGCGGCAAATCGCCAACCTCAAGACTGCGCTGACTGCCGGTCTTTAAAAGCGGCGTTAACCACGCAAAAAACACGCGATCTGCTATGACATTTATAACTCGTCTCAGAAGAGACATAAAAACTCCTAAAAATACCGCCACAAAACTATTGGACGTGGTCGAAACGACATCCGTTGCTAGCGAAGCAGCAGCCTAAAAACTTAATTTATTGTGAAAAACGAAACCGGCGAAAGGAAGAACCTAATCGTCAGCAGGCAAAGCCTCGAGGGAGAGCCGGCGACATTGGAATCGTCATTAGATCATTCATGTGTGGCCCCCTTTCTCGTGGAAAATGTTTATTGAGGAACTCAGAATAAAAGGGAGTTCGAGTTTTTGTAAAGCGGAATTTGAAAAATTATTTTTTGAAGCGAATTTGCCAACAAGAAACTTCGCGACAATAAGCATCGTAATCTGCTCCAAAGCGCAGTCGAAGCTCTGCTTCTTCGACGGGCCTGACAAACGTATTCCAGAGCCAAGCCCCTAAAAAGACATAGGGAAATATAAAATATGACCCGAGGAAAATTCCCACGAACAAGCCTTGTGCGAGACCGAACAGCGCCATCGGATTTCGCACATACTTGTAAGGTCCAGCTACAACTAATTTTGCTGCAGTATCGAATGGAAGCGGCGTCCCCTGACCGAGCACCGCCATGGTGGCCCCGCTCCAAAGCCCGCCTAAACTAGCCACCAAAAAACCAGTCACCGCAAGAATGGACTGCGCCGGAAACTGAAACGGTTCAATTCTGACGAACCTTTCGAAAGCGAGTAAGATTTGGGGAATCAAATAAAGAAATGAGAACCAGAAGAGGACAGTCTGGGCGAAAGTTTTTGTCAGATTCCAAACAGCGGACTGCGATCTCGACGTCCGAAAATAAGCAAGCGATTGGTCGGCCGAAGATTTTGATGGAGGCAAAAGCACCAGCAGAATTGTCGCAGCCATTGTTCCGACAATATTGAATGGGATCGATGACACGTACAAGATGATCGCAGCCTCAAACCCTTGTGGAAGCAGATCGAACACTTGGTTGGAACTGAAACTCAAAGGTCCAAATTCAAAAAGTATCCAGACTAAGGAACATGGAACTGCAGCGAAAAGTACCGAGAGCCAAGTCGCCAAGACCGCGGTCAGACTTCGAAGAAAAACGTTTGCTCTTGAAAAAGTCTGCCACCATGCCGTTGCGACA
>JAXMMN010000155.1:0-3470 GCA_034366485.1 Bdellovibrionales bacterium | reverse complement strand
TTCGGTTCATACGTTTGCTCAACGGTTGTAACACAGCCCGACTGCGACAAAAGAGTCAGTGCAAAAAAGAAAACGGCTACCGAGGTGGTAGCCGCTTCGCGCACAAATTTGTCTTCGACTTTATTGCGCAGCTGCAGGCTTTGCCGAGGCAGGCCGACGATCTGTGGGAGAAATCTGATCTTTTTGTCGATCGATGATAACGATTTTTGCGCGAACTTTTTCAACCGATACTCCCGTTGTCTCACCAGAGCCACCGTCTTGCGCACTTCGCTTTTTGTCTTCTTCGGCGAGTGCTGCCGCCTTTTCGTATAGGCGCTTAGCTCTTTCTGGCATTCGGAAATAATAGTATGCGTCTCCAAGATGATCCGCAATGATCGCTTCATCTGGCTGCAGCCGATGTGCGTCTTCCAGGACTTTCACCGAATCCTCGAACTGGCCTCGCTTAAACAAGACCCAGCCAAGAGTATCCATGACATAGCCATCTTCCGGCTTAAGCTCGAGGGCGCGTCGCGCCATTTTTTCAGCCGAGTCGAGATCCGATCCCATTTCAGCATAAGTGTAGGCGAGATAGTTCAGCGCCTGCACGTGATCCTCTTCTATTGCCAATACTGCCTTCATTGTTTCAATCGTCGCTTTTCGATCACCGGTGCGGTCTTGCATATTACCAAGGAAATAGTGCAGTTGCGCATTTTGTGGGAAGCGCTTCACGGCGTCTTTCAACATCGCCAGCGCTTTCTTGAACTCGCGACGTTCGTCCAAATGCGACGCATAGAGTGAGTAGAACGGAGCATGGTCTGGCATTTCCCCGATTGCTGATTCGATGACTTCAACAGCTTTTTCGCTTTCGCCCAAAAGCTTGTACAAGTAGGAGGCATGAATGCGGGACTCGGCGAAAAACGAACTTCCTGCTGGGATTTTTAGGAAATGAGGAGCCGCGGACTTGTAGTCTTTCACTTCCTCATAAACTGCACCTAAATAGAAACGAACTTTGTCTGCTGAGGGCATCTTGCCGAGCAACTCCTCCAGTTTCACGATCGCTTCTTTGTAGCGCTTTTCTTGAATCAAGATGAATGCAATCTTCATCCGTGCATTCAAATCATCGGGATCAGCCGCTTCCATGACAGAAAATTGTTCGAGTGCTTTATCAAACTGCTCTTTGTCGATGTACATTTGCGCCAAAGATTCAGCCACAACCGCATTCGGCCCGTGCTTTTCCTGGTAGCCCGCGTAAAGCGCTAGCGCTTTTTCTTTTCGGCCCGTGGCCTCATAAAGAGCGCCCAATGATAAAAGTGGATCCACAAACGACGGCTTCAAGGACACCGCTTGTTGAAATGCAAACTCCGCACGGCCACCAACGTCATCTTTATTGTCTTCCAAACGGACACGGCCGAGATAGTACCACCCGATGTGCGCATTTGTGTTTTCCGGATTCTTTGCCAGCTTCTCGAAACGTGTCGCCGCTTCGGAGTATTTCTTTTGCTCGGCATATAGCGCACCGACAAACATCGGAGCATCAAAGTTCATCGGATTTAATTTTTGAACTGTTTCGTACTGCTTCATCGCCTCGTCAAACATGCGAAGTGAAGAATACAGTCCGCCCAAAAGCATTCGGGCATCCACGCTTTTGTCGTTTAATTCAATCGCCGCTTTTGCTTGATTGATCGCCTCTGCAACCATTCCTTGCTTCACGTACTCGCCTGCAAGGCGCAACCGCACCGCTACAGATTTCTGGTCATAAACTAGCGTCAGCCGATACTCTTCAATTGCTTTTGCGGGATTTCCCTCGAGCGCATACGTTTCACCAAGCGTGAAATGATAATCTGCCTGTGCGCGCATTGAACTGTTGTCCAATGTTTCATCCACGTTTCGCGGAATCGCCATCGAGGCTGGTGCACGATCGACAACATCAATCGCACTCTCCGTGTAGGCAACAGGTGCAGAATCCGAAGACCACGTTCCCGATCGCGTTGCACATCCCAACAAAGAGGAAGCAGCGAGAGCAGAAACTATCATCCAAGCTTTGGGCATAAAACCCTCCATCTCTTGGATCGGCCTATTTTGATGCGGTCTTGAAGGATTCCGGCGTTTCGAAAGCACTTCGTGAAGAAATCCGGACTGGACCCTCTGAAACTGGGTCGCGCAGCTTTAACGATATGAATTTGAGTTATGGCTGACTTGCACAAAACCAACGTCATCACCCATGAAACGAAACTCGTTTACAGGCTGTCCCGATTCGAGACGCTCGAGTGCTTTTTCAGAGTCTGGCTCTTGATTGCGGCCCGCGGACCAAACGATCACGGCCGAATTCACGATGCGGTAGCTGTACGGTTTTCCCCAAGGATCGCGTCCCAACTTTCCAGATCGAAGCGCAGGGTCTGCAGGCAGACTTGCGGCAACCGAGGCAGGTCCGCGAAGTGATGGGCCGTCTTTTTCGCCAATCTCACCAGACGCACTAGCCAACTGATGGGCATAGGCTTCGCTCTGTGCCTTCGCCATTGGAGTTTCCGAATCACTCGCGAGCTCCGACATTACGCCACCGACCAGAACGGCCATGGCGCTCCACAGCGCCAGCACGATTGCGAGATCCGTTGTTCCAAACCGGCGTGTCGACAATGCGTCGCTTCGATTGGTGTTCCGCACGTTGGCCTCGTTCTTCTTTGGTCGAGTTTGTTGATTCTTGAAGAATGATCGGCACCTAAGTCTGGAAACTTGAGGCGATTAATGAGGCGCTAACCTTTCCTTCGTAGACGCGCGTCGTTGAATAAACGCCACTTTTTCAGGCCGAACTTCGGCTACAGAAGGCTTAGGACATGTCAAAAGTTTCAAGAAATACATGGAATTTCAATGATTTGTAGATGCCGAAAGATACAGTTTGGCTCACTTGACAAGCTGTGGCGGCCTGAATATGGTGCGCACGGATTCGGGGGAAGCTTTCTAAAACGTTGATTCTACGAAGTGAGTCGACTGAACGCGCTAGAAACGTGTGAAATCTCGATCGGAAGATCGACTTAGAAAGTGGCATGAACGGGACTTCGAAAACAGGGGGAGAGATCTCCAAATGGGAGGCACTTTGATCAACAGCAACGGACACGTACCAGGACACGGAACTGTGAACGCTCAAGAGGCAGTCCTGATGAGCAGCGGTTTAAGCAGCGGCGGAATGGTCACGAACACCGTGAGCACTCGCGCAAATGCAAAAACTAAAATCATCAAGCGCTATCAGAACCGCAAACTCTATGACACTCAGCAGAGCTGCTATGTCACTCTCGACGATATTGCGAAAATGATTCGCACAAACGAAGAAGTGATGGTCATCGACAACAAAACTAAGAATGACATCACAGCGGCGACGCTCACGCAGATCATTTTTGAAGCAGAGAAAAAAGCTTCGGCTTACGCTCCGCTCTTCACTCTGCGCGAAATCATCCAAAATGCGAACGGTTCGATCTCGAGCTACCTCGCAAAATTGG
>JAXMMN010000154.1:0-1582 GCA_034366485.1 Bdellovibrionales bacterium | reverse complement strand
GATTGACGGTCTTCGCAGCAAGGAGTTTCGAGTACATGCCGCCTTTTCCCATTTTTGATTTTGACGATTTTGAGAGGCTATTCAAAAGCGAAGGTTTAATTCCTTGCACTCGCGGAATGAGGAGGGCGGTTTCATTTTTTCGAAGGCGTTTGGGGTCGCGGTCAAAGAGACCATCGACATCCGTTAGCAGTATTAGTCGGGAGGCCTTCATGTGGACCGCAACAAGGGCAGAGAGTCGATCATTGTCGCCAAATTGAATTTATTCTGTCGAGACAGCATCATTCTAGTTGAGAATTGGTAGGTATCTCCACTTGAGAAGTGTCGAAAGAGACTGCGATAAATGGCGCCTTCTTTTTGGATTTGCAATGTCGTCTGCTGTTAGCAGTATCTGCGCACCTTTTCGCCCGCGTTCGCCGAGGGCGACCAGGTATTGATTTATGACATGAGGTTGTCCAATTGCTGAAAAGGCTTGTTGCTCGGCGAGACTTGCGCGGCTCGCCGTCGACTTGCCAGAAATTTTTTTCGCCGACGCAATCGCCCCGGAAGTCACCCAAATCACATCGATATTTTTTCGCTTTGAGAGCTCATCGACTTGGTTCATCCAGCTTCGAATCAGCATAGGACCGCCGTCGATCACCATTTGGCTTCCGGCTTTGACGATCCACAATTCTCTACTTTTTTTCTTCATAAAATTCGCCAGTGCTTTTGTTTTTTCTCACAGATTCCCAGCTAAACCATCGGCCATTCATGGCCACGTAGACGCCGTTTGGAAGCGTTTGGGCAAAAGCAATCGCAGAGCCAAGGTTAAACAGTCCATCTGAGCTTCCAAATTTGTACGGCACCATGGCGCCCGTGAGAACAATCGTCTTTCCGGCAATTTTAGCTTCACCAAGGGCGCGCGCGGTGAGTTCCATAGTGTCGGTTCCGTGGGTCACGATGATTTGATTTTCCGACGTGCTTTTGCAGCGATCGACGATCAACGAGCGATCGTGTTCACTCATTTCGAGGCTATCAATCATCATAAGTGTTTCGACTTCAATCGCCACGCCAGAGCGGCCTAAGTGAAGCATTTCGGCGACATGAGTTTCTTTAAAAAAAAGCCGTCCGGAAATTTCGTCGTACTCTTTATCGAAAGTTCCACCTGTAACCAGAAGCTTCAAGCGATGGCCTTTCCGTTACCGTACCGGGTCTTTTTCTTTTTGTTTCTCTTTTTGTTTTTCGTCGACGTTGACCGCGTCGTCAGCGGGATCGTCGGAGACGCTGTGGGGAGCGTCGCTCGCTGAGGATTTTTTATCTCCAGATTTGTTGGGAGACTTGTCAGGCTCAGTGCGATTGATTTCGTTATTCATGTCGTTCATTGCGCCCTTGAACCCACGAATAGCCTCGCCGATGGACTTTCCTAACTGAGGTAACTTCGCCGGACCGAAAAACAAAAGTGCAATTGCCGCTAGCATCGCAAGTTCAAGTGGTCCTAGGCTCATATCTCTACCCCGTCAGTCGTGTTGCCGGCGAAGGGTGCGGTCATCCGCTTGGCCCTCTTCGCCTGCCTACACTATGCTACGAGAATTACTTTTTTGGAACC
>JAXMMN010000153.1:0-3067 GCA_034366485.1 Bdellovibrionales bacterium | reverse complement strand
CTATCGCAAATCCTTTCCAAGAACTCACTTCTTCAGGTGATTTACGATTTCAAAGTTGAAAATGGCTTTATTGCCAGTCCTTACCGTCGCGCGAAGCTCATCACTGGTGGGACAACAATCAGTGCGCTCAGCGAAAACCATCCCCGCACTCGAAATCGGCATGCCATCGGCGCTAAGTACAACATTTTTGTTCCTGGTATTAAGACCTCTTTCGCAACCTCTTACCGCCTCTACCAAGACAGCTGGGATGTCATGTCCCACACGCTTGAAGAACGAATCACTAAGGAGATTAGTCGCAAATTTGAAGTAGCAATGACCCTTCGCTTTTACATTCAATCGAAAGCGAAGTTCTATCAGGACTATTACTTCAACGATCCCGGCGTTTTCTATTCGGGAAATAACACTCTCGCAACGTACAACTCTTATACACTTGGGCTTCGCCCGTCCTATTATTTGACAGAGAAAACCAATTTGTCTCTCAAATTGGAATACTTCGGACAATCTTTTGATGATGCCACAGAAGCCGGTAATCTTTCGACGCTTTCTGACGATAAGAAATTAGCGATTTCAGCGTTTGTCGTCGGCTTTGGCATTTCGACAAAATTCTGATTTTCAGCTAAACTAAATTATCAGGTTCTAGTGGGGGCACTATGGCGGCAACATTGATATCATTTTCTCGAAATGAGACACTTTCCAAGCTTCGCAAACTTGTGGTTGCTTCGGCAGCTGTTTGTATTGGCTTAGGCATCAGTCTTTCGGCAAACAACGCACATGCCGAAGGGAAGTTGAAAATCAAAGAGGGCGACGAGTTCCCTATCATCAAGGTTTCTCAGTTCGCAGGTAAAGGCAAAGTCGACATGGCCAAAAAGCTAAAAGGCAAAGTCGTCATCGTCGACTTCTGGGCTAGCTGGTGCGAACCCTGCAAAATCGAACTTCCGGCGTTGGCGAAACTTCATAAGAAGTACAAAGGGAAGTTGGTCGTCATCGGCGTCAACGTCGACGACAATATGAACGACGCAAAATCATTCTTAAAGGATCATCCGGTCGCTTTAGATTTGGTTCACGACAAAGGCCAAAAGGTGTCGCAGGAACTTGGAATTCAAAAGATGCCGACGTCGTTTATCCTGTCAGAAGGTAAAGTCGTTAAGGTTCACGAGGCTTTCCGCGCTGGTGACGACAAAAAGATTGATGCTGAAGTCAAAAAAATTCTGACTGGAGGTTGATTCCAATGGCTCGACTTTCGATTGGTTCAAACACAAGGACACTCCTCGTTCTTTTACTAGCGGGCTTCGCTCTTTTGACGATGCCAGCTTGTAGTTTGATTGGAAAGAAAGTCAGCGCTTTCGAACGCGGAACGCTTTCGAAAAATGGAATGCAACTTGTCGGCGCCCCTAAAGAACAAGCTAGTATGAACCACATGTTTAACGCTCGCGAAGGATCCGTCGGTGGATTTGGCGGAGCCGGGGGCGGTTGTGGTTGTAACTGATACTTCCAATACAAAAAAGAAACGTCGTGGACCTCCGTTCGCGCACGCACTTCTTTTTTCGTTGGTAGCATCAGTATTGATCGTTGGCTTTCAAAACTGTTCCGTCGATTTATCCAGCTCGACACCGGGAGCTTCTACGACGGGCGCCTGCGGATCGCCGCCAGCACAAGCGCTTGCAGACATTCAACCAATCGTAGAAAACTTGCTTAAAACTAGTTGTGCAGGTTGCCACGGTGTCACTGGCGCTACGACGCCAGTGCAATCTGGTTTTTACACTCCATCACCAACCGCGGATGCAGCAGACACGGCCGTTCAAACTTTTGCCTACATTCAGATTTGTGCTCGCGGCGGAAAAGCCGTCGCTACGAAAATCGCGCCGGGTGGCGGTCATGGCGGCGGTGAATTCACGAACGCCGCCTTCAATACATTTCTCGACACTCATTTCTAATCCATTTGGTATTTCTAACTGGCAACTATTTGGTCGTTCTCTTTAAAAAGTGACCATCAATCGTTAGACACCCTTCTCGCCAAAACAGTGTCTCAATCCTAAGTTTTGCGAGACGACCAGAAAATGTGTTTCATCGTGAGACACTTCAGCGTCTGCACGGTAGATCCCCGCGAACTCAAATTCACTTCAAATCGCTGAAACTCACCAACATGTCTCAGATCTCATCGATTCTCGGGGTTGATCGTGACGATCCGAGGACAGTTTAAATTGCTTCTCGCACAACGGTTTTTCCATAAACGTCTACGCTTTCGACAAATGCTAATTGCTGAACACCTGTCTAGCGATCAATACGTTTTGGCCGCAAAATGTCACGGCATCAGAGTTGCTCTACCTATATCCAGGGGTCGCGTCTTTTCGTATTCACGATCTGATGCATTTGGACCGACAAGACCTAAGTCGGTGGGGGGAAAGATGAAAAAGTCTCGAAGTGAGAACGACAACATGTTCTCAAGCGGGTTTAAAAAGCTGGGATCTGCAGCATCGGCTGCGACACTCTCAGTTCTCGCGGCATCACTGTTTCCCGCGCCAAACGCTGAGGCACAGGTAACACCAATTCCAGCGGTTCGGCCTGATCCGCAGGCATCTATATCTGCGGAACGCACACGCGCTCAAAAGCTTTTCCAAGCTGTGACGTCTGTTCGTATTCCAATCGACGACAGTCGATTGACTCAAATGGAAACACTTCTGAAAGCTGGAAATCCAAGAGCCGCGGTTGCGATCGCGTCTTCGGACCCACTCTTTTATGATGTACAGATTCGCGAAGTAGCGAAAATCATGTCGACTCGCGATCAATCGATTCGCGCGCCGATGTCAGACTTCGTTGCTACCTTTATTGGTGTCGTTCGTGATTCCGATACAAGAAGCGCAAAAGAACTGCTCACAGGTAACTTCACTTACCGTGTTGATCCAGCAGTGATCGCGACGCTTCCAGCTGGCGCTACCATTCGCCAAGTCGAACTCGCCGATTTCATTCAAAGCAACAACCACTATAATGATTTGGCAACTCGTCGTCTTTCGCCATCTGCAGTGTTGATCCCATCAACTCCGCAGCGTGCGATGCAAGGTGGAGTCGC
>JAXMMN010000152.1:0-1775 GCA_034366485.1 Bdellovibrionales bacterium | reverse complement strand
GACCGCGAGTGATCTTTTGCCAAAAGCGCTTCGGGCCAACGATCTGCCAACAGCTGATCTGCTCACAAAGAGAATCGAACAGCACCAGAAAGTAATCTGGAAACTAAAAAGCCTGCTCGTCTAATTTGACGCCTAGACCTTCAATTCACTTTTCATTCGCTTGTAGAGCGTCTTGCGATCGATTCCAATTTCTTTAGCTGTCTTGTCTCTCGCGCCATCGTTTCGCTGGACTGCGAATTCAATAAAGCTTTGCATCACCTGATCCAATGTCGGAAGAGTCGCGCCGTAGTGAATTGCGAATTGGTGGTCGCCCGTTCCTATTTGACCCATGGTCTCCGGCTTCGTGGCATCCGCGGCACTTGCCCAAAGCGGAACCACTGGCATGACGTCATCGATTCCAATTTCGGGACCATCACTTAACACTACGGCCCGTTCAATAGAATTTTCCAATTCACGAACGTTCCCGCGCCAGGTGTTTGCCAGAATGAACTTCGTCGCCTCTTTCGAAAAGTGCTTTGCAGGAGAGTTGTTTTCGAGGGCGAATTTGCGAAGAAAGGCTTCCGCAAGTGGGACTAAGTCCTCCGGACGATCGCGAAGAGGTGGAATGTTTAACGGAATCACATTCAGTCGGAAAAAGAGATCTTCCCGGAAACGACCTTCCAGGACCTCCCGAGAAAGATCCTTGTGGGTCGCGGAAATAATTCGACAATTCACTGTACGGAAATGGTTTTCGCCAACACGACGAATTGTTTTGTCTTGAAGCACTCGAAGTAGCTTCGCCTGCAAAAGTAAACTCAGATCTCCAATTTCATCTAGGAACAGAGTCCCGTCATGGGCTTCCTCAAAAAGTCCAACCTTCGCGGTCTGCGCTCCCGTGAAAGAACCCTTCGCATGTCCAAACAGCTCTGACTCAAGGAGCCCCTCTGGGATCGCCGAACAATTGATCGCAACGAATGGTCCGCTGCTCCTGCCACTTTCTTTGTGAACATACCGGGCGAAAACTTCTTTGCCGGTTCCACTTTCACCAGAAATCAGAATATTGGCGGTGCTCGTTGCGACTCGCTTGGCAATATCGAGGGCCTGCAAAAATGCAGGACTTCTGCCGATCATGCCTTTGCGATTTCCGCTCGGCGTTTTTGCGTGCTCGCGAAGTTCGACAAGATCGCCCTTTAAGCCAGTCAAATGAAGTGCGCGTTCGACCGCGACCATCAGCTGCGGAAGCTGGAGTGGTTTCATTACAAGGTCATAGGCGCCATGCTTTATAACCTCGACCGCCTTTTCCGCTAGCTCAGGCGGTGCGAGAAATATAATTGGAAGTTCAGGAAGGACATCCTTCAACTTCAAAGTGAACTCAACACTCGATATTTCGGGAAATTCAAAATCAGAAATCAGTACATTCCAACTTCTGCCTGAGTGATCACATTCGGCGAGTGCTTGTTTCGCCGATTGGAAGCTTATGACCTCGAAATTTCGTGGCCGGAAGTACGCGCGCACGAGATCTTGAACATCTTGATCTTCTACGATGACCACAATGACCTTCATACCGTTTGCACTTGTAGAGGCAGAGGCATTCATGACGGCGGCAGCGCCAGCTTCAGAGGCGGCGGTTTCATTGCGCGATTTCATATCTTCACTTTCGGTCCCAATCGTTGGGACGAGTACTTAAGTTACGAGAGGTGAGACTCCTTCTAACACGAAGTTCAAACTTTCCCCTCCACTTATGTTCGAAACTTCCCCACCAAGTAAAAGTTGTCGTGAGGGATAGCACCGACGAG
>JAXMMN010000151.1:0-1906 GCA_034366485.1 Bdellovibrionales bacterium | reverse complement strand
ATACAACCCAAGAATTGTCGTGCAGACTGACTCCGCTATGCAATGCGCCGTGAAGAACGAAGACCCAGGCAAAGGACAGTTTGCTTGAGTAACAATTTTGTCGCCGCCAGAGCAGCCCAACGCTCATCCCACGGGTAGGCTGTTTTGGGTCCACTCCAAGATCCACAACAATTCGAATTCACTGACTTCTTCGAAGGAAGAGGAAGCATCTCTGCTCCTGACCACCCACCCCCAACGAGTTGAGGGCAGGTAGTCAGGAGCAGAGATGCTGGGGGAAGAAGAAGTCAGAAGAAAGAGAAAAAAATGATGATGGAGTGTCTAATTAGAAAGTTTACGCCAGGGAGTCGGAAAATGGGTTTGCGATATATTCGAAATGAGTGCTGAAATATGTAAAATTCGAGATAATGTGTGGTGTGGGTTGTATTTTACCTATATGTGTATTAGAATACCAATATGAAGGCGAAGGTCAGGTTTTACCTTAAAAACTTCCTTCATGGCAGATACGTGGTCGAGCTTTCCATTCATGAAGTTGGGAAGTCTTCTAAGTACCCGGATGGCATTAAGTACGGTCTGATCTGCAAAGATTTGAAAAGTGGTGAGTTCGTTCTGCTCGACAATCACCACCCTAAAGGTCCGCACGTTCACGTCAACGATCAGGAGTTTTCGTATGACTACGTTGATGACGAAAAGTTGATCGAAGATTTCGAAAAGTTGGTTCTAAAGGAATTGGGAGTGAAACTATGAAAAAGCTGATTGTTTCCATTAAGTCTTCGAGCGAATCGCTCTCTAGTTTCAAAAAAGCACTGAAGGAAGCGCGCAAAGGTCGCCTTAAGGGAGATCATTTCGAACTCGCGTTCGACACAAAAAAAGATTTCGACCGCTTCGTTAAGAACCTCAGCGTCTTGTCGGCGATTCTTATTCACAAACCAAAATCGGTCTACGAGCTCGCGAAACATCTCGATATGGATGTATCGAATCTGAATAAACTCGTTTCATTTTTCGAATCTATCGGCGCGATAAAGATCAAGACTTCAACTGTTGCGGGTCGTACTGTGAAAACGCCGTTGGTTGAATATGAGCAGATTGAGTTCGATCTTAAGGTGGCATGATGGATGATGATCTGAAGAAATCGATAGAAATGGCGTTGCACGGTGTCTCTGCCTTTGGCACCTTCGCTGCCGTCGTGGTCGCGTGGATTGTCCACAGTCATCAACGGTCAACAGACTTGCGTTTTGTGCCTCGCTTGACTATCTGGGTTCAGCCGGCACTGCGAAGCTTTGAATACCCAAATGCACTCAAACTCACATTTATAAATGACCGAATGACTCCCTTGTTAATTAAGGAAGTTGTCGCACTCGATGATCAAGATCGAAAACTCGCACTTGGTCCGGAAATGTATCTTCATGATAGTCCACCGAATACCGAATTGATAAATGATCTGAATTTTCAACCTTTTGTTCCCGTTAACTTTGAAATGTCGATGATGAAGTTGCCGACCAGCCGATTCAGACTTCGATTTATGTTTTATGACGGATCGTTTAAGTTTGTGAAAATTGACTCGAGTAATTACGGCCCGTACCTGGTTAACACCGCTGAAAACTAGTATTTAAGGCGGAATTTCAGGGAAAAAGAGCGTTGATTAAGCTGTTTGAGGCGTCAGATTCCGTTTTCGGTCTAGGTTTGAAAACCCGAAGTTGCCTTTGCACGTCTTGCCTCCCACAATTTTACTATCTCTTAGTAGAACATATCGATTTCGGTACGGTTCGATTGCCGGGTGTTTAGCCAGGCTGAAAATAGTTGTGAACATTTATTCCGAAGTTCTGGCTCCTCGGCCCTAACGGGCCTCCTCACCAGAACTTCGGCTCTCAAAGTAAGAGATATGCGAGCAGATCCTCGGTTCCAAAAA
>JAXMMN010000150.1:0-1709 GCA_034366485.1 Bdellovibrionales bacterium | reverse complement strand
GATTGAGCGAGCGGTTTTGTACGCGAGCGGCGATAAAATCGAACTGACGGACCTCGCGTTCGAGGAAAATGTCAGTCTGAATGCACCGAACCTGGGCGAAAGTGTGTCTGAACGACAAGCAGCGGTGAATGCTGGCCCTGGTTCTACTTTCGGAGTTTCCCCAGGCATGACGGTCTCGGAAGCGGAAAAACTGTTGATTATGAAAACACTCGAGCATACCTCGCAAAACCGAACGAAGGCCGCAAAGCTCCTGGGTATTTCAATCCGCACTCTGCGTAACAAGCTTCATGAATATGGGGTGATGCATGGCTGATCTTTTTGATAAAACCACGCGCGCCCTTGGGGCAGCGGCGAACTTAAGACAAACTCGTCACAACGTCATTTCCAGTAACGTTGCGAACGCTGAGACGCCGGGCTATCAGGCAAAGAAACTCGATTTTGAGAACGCACTCAGCCGTGCTCTGACAATTGAAGACATGGCACCGGGTGGAAGCGAGCCCGGTCACTTTATGACAGGCCCCGGTGCACTTTCAAAAGTGCGTGCGGATATTTATGAAAACCCTGACGTGTCGGTCAACAATGACGGAAATACGGTCGATCTTGAACGCGAAATGAGTACGCTCGCAGAGAACTCGATTATGTACAAAGCAGCAGTACAGCTGATCAATAAGAAAATGGCAGCGCTCCGGTATGCAGCGACTGACGGCGGACGTTGATAGTTTTCCTTATTGTTTTTTTAGAGTGGGAGGTTGAGCGATGGATATTCTAACTGGAATGAGAGTCAGCGCGAGCGGTATGGCAGCTCAACGCACTCGCATGAACACGATTTCTTCGAATATCGCGAACATCAACACCACAAGATCTCCAGAAGGTGGCCCATATCGCCGCAAAGATGTTGTTCTTGAATCAATGCCGGAAGCGAAAAGCTTCGGTGAGATTCTTACGAGTGCTCCGCAGCACGACGTTCAAAGGGTGCAAGTGACCGACGTCACCGTCGATCGCCGAGCTCCGCTGATGAAGTATGAGCCGGACCATGTAGATGCCGATGAAAACGGCTACGTCGCTTATCCCAACATCAATTTGATGGAAGAAATGGCGAACATGATTCAGGCCACACGCTCTTACGAAGCCAACGTGTCGGCCATGAATGCGACCAAAGATATGGCGATGACGTCGCTTGAAATTGGACGTTGATAAATCCTTCCCGGGCTCGACGACGGTCCGGTGAGGTGTCAGAACTCTGACGCTTTTTTTTAAGGAAACAGGGCTTCTGGCTAAGATTAGAGACAGCAAATTAAAAGAACTCGCGACTTGAAAAAAGACTGCTAAAATAAGGTAAAGGCGATGGATTCTGCGCTAGGAAGTGCGAAATCCTCAAACCCTAAACAAGTGCCAACAGGCTAACAGGACCAAAACCATGGATGGTTTGTCGATCCGTCAGGGCCAAAATCTCATCAACACTGGCAGAACAGCCAGTGAATTGCGTGCGAGCGATTTCGCACCTCAACCTAGTCAAAACGGAATCACTTCGCCAGCTGGTGTTGGCGGCACGTCTGGTGCTGGAGCGGTATCGGGTCCCGGCTCATTTCAAAATGTCTTACGCAATGCGATCAACGAAACGAACGCACTTCAGAAAAGTGCTGACGTGAAAGTGCAAGAGCTTGCGACAGGCAAAACGACCAATATTCCTGAAGTCATGATGCAAGTTG
>JAXMMN010000149.1:0-9325 GCA_034366485.1 Bdellovibrionales bacterium | reverse complement strand
AGTTTAAGCAATGCCCCGGATCCTCCCGGTGCTTTGACAGTCACCGAGCCATCTTCGGTTTCGACAGAAAGATCAGCGTCACCTGCCAATTGCAAATTAACAGCACCATCTTCCGTCGATCCGCGAACGGCGCCATCTATGGCCGTTCCTGAAATACCACCGCGACCATTTTCAAACGTAAAGTCGCCGGTTAGCTTATTCAAATTTAGACTGCCAGCTTTCGCCCGAAATCTCACTTTACCACTGACAGCAGTCAAAGATGCATCACCGGAGAATCTTTAGAGCCGAACATCGCCGGCGATGTTCGACAGCGCGACTTTGCCGCCGTGATTTTCAATTTCGACATTGCCTTTTTGTTTATCAATTTTGATTTCACCGCGCGTGAGGATTGTCCGAAGAATTCCTTCACCATCTGTCGAATTGATCTTTCCATCGATCAGAGAAATCGACAGACCATCTTTCCATCCAACTGCCGTCACTTGGCCTGAGTGAAAATGCACCTCTGCAGGCGTGGATGGGGCCTCAATTTCAAAGCTGATTTCGGGTTGTCCTGAAGCTGCGGCATCGATGAATTCTTGGCGCGATGCCGGTCCCTTCGCCTCGACCGTTACAATCGTTCCTTCTTTTCGAACTTGAAAGCTGAGGTTTTCAAAAAGCTGACTGCCAGAAGACTTTGCACCAGCCGGTAAAACCTTTTTAGCGCGAACGACTGGCGACTTTCCAGGCGCAATTTGAATCAACTTAACGCTGCCTCGAATGCCGCTAATAACCAGCCGATCGCCCTTAGAAATTTCAATTGGATAGTCTTTGAACTTCACTTCCTTTGCCGCAGAAGGCGCGGCGAACGCACTTGAACTGACGACGGACGTGGCGACAAAATTGATGACAAAAACAACAGTCATCATGAATACGGAAAATAGAGCATGTGCTCGGTTTGCCTTCATAGCGAGAATTCCAATCTTTCGAGTAGACATTTTATAGCTGACTTCCATTTACAAATCTTGGCCTCAAGTGTCATGAGGTGACGCCGTCGAACCTTTGTTCGACAACGTTGCTCGGTTATTTTTCGATGAGATTTCGATTGGAGCAATCAAATGAGCACACAATCCGTTTTTATCACTGCAGCTTCCCGAACCCCCGTGGGCGCGTTTCAAGGTGCATTCAGCGACCTTCCTGCGCCGCGTCTTGGTGCGATCGCCATCCGAGAGGCTCTGTCGAAGTCTCACCTCAAAGCGGAAATGATTGATGAAGTGATCATGGGTGAAGTTCTCACTGCTGGAGTCGGCCAAGCGCCAGCTCGCCAGGCCGCAATTTATGCCGGCCTTCCAAACAGCACACCATGCCTGACGATCAACAAAGTTTGTGGCTCGGGACTGAAAGCCGTGATGATGGCTGCTGACGGCATTCGCCTTGGCAACACCAACATCGCGATCGCCGGAGGCCAAGAGAACATGACTCTCGCACCTCATCTCTTACCAAAAGCGCGCACTGGCTTTCGAATGGGTAACACGAATCTTATCGATTCAATGATCACCGATGGACTCTGGGATCCGTACAACGACTTTCACATGGGGGTTGCAGCCGAACTTTGCGTAAAAGAAAATTCTTTTTCACGCGAAGCACAGGATGAATTTGCTGTTGCCTCTTACAAAAAAGCCCAAAAGGCCCAAGTTGAGGGCTATTTCAAAAACGAAATCGTCGCCGTCGAGATCGCGTCCAAAAAAGGCGCCATCAAAGTCGATGCGGATGAAGAACCGATGAAATCGGATCTTGCCAAGATCCCTTCTTTAAAGCCCGCATTCGACAAAGCTGGCACAATCACGGCTGCCAATGCTTCGAAAATCAACGATGGTGCTGCAGCACTTGTCTTGATGAGCGAAACTTCTATGAAGGCAAATGGCTCAAAGCCACTAGCGAAAATCATCGGCTACGCGACTCACGCCCATGATCCAAAGTGGTTCACGACAGCACCGGCGGGAGCCATGGTGAAAGCTGTAAAGGCCGCTGGACTCGAGATGAATCAAATCGATCTCTTTGAAATTAACGAGGCGTTCGCGGCCGTGACGATGGTCGCCATGAAAGACCTGAAACTTGCCAGTGAAAAGGTAAACGTCCACGGTGGCGCAGTCGCGATCGGTCACCCGATTGGCGCATCTGGCGCACGCATACTCACGACACTCGTGCACGCGTTACATCTTCATCAAAAACGATATGGCCTCGCAACTTTGTGCATTGGTGGCGGCGAAGCCGTCGCATTGATCGTGGAACGGGTATAAAATGGCGACAAAAATTTATTCCGACGCGACTCAAGCACTTCAAGGTGTGAAAGACGGAATGACGATTCTCGTTGGCGGTTTTGGCCTTTGCGGAATCCCAGAGAATTTGATTCTCGCACTCCGCGATAGCGGCGTAAAAGGACTCACTTGTGTTTCTAACAACGCAGGTGTTGATGACTTTGGCCTCGGGCTTCTTCTTCACACACGGCAAATCAAAAAAATGGTTTCCAGCTATGTCGGTGAAAACGCGACTTTTGAAAAGCTCTATCTGTCAGGCGAACTTGAACTTGAGTTCTGTCCGCAAGGAACCTTAGCTGAGCGTGTCCGCGCAGGTGGCGCTGGAATCCCAGCATTCTATACACCCACGGGTGTTGGAACGCTGGTCGCTGAAGGTAAAGATGTACGGGAATTCGACGGTCGACCGTACGTGATGGAGCGTGGAATCACCGGCGAGTTTGCACTCGTTAGAGCCTGGAAAGCCGACACTTTTGGCAACCTCGTTTATCGCAAAACTGCTCGTAACTTCAATCCTATGATGGCCACTGCGGGAAAAATCACGATCGCAGAAGTTGAAGAAATTGTTCCCGTCGGCGAACTCGATCCGGATCAAATTCATACTCCGGGCGTTTACGTTCAGCGCATCATAAAGGCGCCGAAACTAGAAAAGCGCATCGAACAACGAACGACTCGACTGAAGTAAAAGGAAATCGATCATGCCACTCTCACGAGATCAAATCGCCAAGCGTATTGCAAAAGAAGTTCAATCGGGTTTTTGCGTGAATCTTGGAATTGGAATTCCAACTTTGGTCGCAAACTTCATTCCGGAATCCATGAATGTCATGCTGCAAAGTGAAAATGGCCTCCTCGGTATGGGCCAGTTTCCACTTGAAACAGAGGTCGATGCCGATCTCATCAATGCAGGAAAACAAACTGTCACAGCAGTCAAAGGTGCTTCATTTTTTTCAAGCGCCGACAGCTTTGCGATGATTCGCGGTGGCCACATTGATCTGACCGTCCTGGGCGCAATGCAAGTCGATCAAGATGGCTCGATTGCCAACTGGATGATTCCAGGAAAAATGGTCAAAGGCATGGGCGGCGCGATGGATTTGGTTGCGGGCGCACGGCGCGTGATCGTCGCGATGGAACACGTGGCGAAGGATGGTTCACATAAAATTCTAAAAAAGTGCACTCTTCCACTGACGGGGCAAAACTGCATCGATCGCATCGTCTCTGACTTTGGCGTCATGGACGTCATCAAAGGTCGAGGCTTTCGCTTGATTGAGTGGGCACCTGATTTGACGCCAGAGGCGATCATCAAAGCAACAGGCGCCCCGGTTGAAGTGGCACCAGACGCAAAGCCGATGCAGGTTTAGCAAAATGAAACCGATGATTTTCTTCCTTCTGATGGCTGTGTTCGTTCCGAATGCTTCTTTTGGCGCCGCTGGAAAAATCGAGGCGGGAAAGATTGAGGCAACGGCTTCAGAAGTTTTGAAATTCAAAGAGGTCATTTGGGGTTTTGACTTTCTTGATGAAGACAACGCACTTGTCACTTTGCGATCAGGCGAAATTCACCACGTTAATCTCAAGACAAAAGCGACGAGACCAATTGCAGGTGCTCCGCCAGTCGTTGTGTCCGGCCAGGGTGGATTGCTTGATCTCAAGCTCCACCGGAGTGGAGCCAACACCTGGGTTTATTTGACCGCATCTGTTAAACCTGAAAAAGGCTCCAAGGAAGACCGAGACGACAAACAGACAACTGGCCTCTTCCGTGGTGAGTGGATCGGAAATGCAGCTACGGGTCGTCTACAAAATGTAAAGCGAATCTTCGAAGCCGAGCCCGCCGTTGATTCAAGTTTGCATTTCGGTGCACGAATCGCGATTCAAAAAGATGGCTCACTTTACTTGTCTCTCGGCGAACGAAATGAACGTAAACGCGCTCAAGATCTCAAACAGCATTGGGGAAAAGTACTTCGGTTGAAGCTTGATGGTACGCCATTTAACTCTGCCCCAGTTATTCCCGACGCTCTGGTTGAAGTTCACAGTTACGGCCACAGAAATCCGCAAGGAATTGGAATTCATCCTTCGACCGGAGATCTTTTTGTTGTCGAGCACGGTCCGCGCGGTGGCGATGAGATCAACCTCGTGAAAGCGACGCTGAATTACGGCTGGCCACTGGTTTCCTACGGTCGCGAATATTGGGGCCCGTCGATTAGCAAAGAGCCGGTAAAGGCCGGCGTTCAAGCACCGATAAAGTATTATGTTCCATCGATTGCACCAAGCTCACTTCACTTTTACTCGGGCAAGCGATACCCGGAATTTAAAGATCATGTCGTGATGGGTGCGCTTGCAATGCAGCACTTGAATATTGTTTCTCTTAAACCCGAAAATGGCACTTACACCGCTCAGTCAGAGGTAAGACTTTTCGAAAAACTAGGAGAGCGAATTAGATCCGTCGGCGAATCGCCTGCAGGTGAAATTTATTTTGGGACCGATTCTGGTCGCCTCTTGCGAGTAGAACTTCAAATCAAGCCCTAGGTCCATCAAAGACCCACAATCACGACTCGTTGCTCCCATTTTGGAAGCACTCGCTGCTATCATAAGGAAACCAGGAGCTAGACGCTTTGAGTGACCCGAAGGTAGTAAAAAAAGGCGAATATCTCTTTCGCGAAGGCGACCCTTCGCTTGCGATGTACGTGATCAAGTCTGGCAAGCTTGGAATCTTGAAATCAAAAGGTAATTCCGAAATCACGCTCGCAGAGCTTGGACCCGGCGACATGCTTGGGGAGATGGCTTTCTTTGATCAGAAACCAAGATCTGCATCCGCCCGTGCTTTGGCGGACACAGCAGTAATTGAACTCCCCTTTAAGGCCCTGAACGCACAATTCAAAACGTTTCCCGAATGGTCCAAGGCGATCATGCGGACGGTTAACAATCATCTGCGAAATGCGAATCAAAAGATAAAATCGCTGGAAAAGTCGGATGAAGAATCAAATGCCGTCTTCCCGCCTCACACCGTCACACGACTATGCGCAATCCTCGCCACCGTCGCCAAGATCTACGGCGAGAAAACACCTGACGGCGCAACACTCGTTCCTCCAGGCACCCTAAGAAAATACACCATTCAAATATTCCAACAGCCTACAAACAAGATGCAGACACTGATGGAAGTCCTTCAGGGCCTTGGCCACTTGAAAGTCGAGGACCTCGGCGAGGGAAAGCAACGAATCACGGTTTTCAATCCTGATTTCCTGGTTCGGTTTGTCGACTTCTACAATGACTTCCTCTTTAAGAGCGAAGACAAGCGGACGTCCGTTGAAGAAAAAGAGATGAAGACCGTTAAGGCGCTTTTGTTCTATGGCCGCAAAGGAACACCGAACGAAAAAGGCGAGATCAAACTCAATCTCACCCAAATGCAGAACGATTCGATGCGCGATCTCGGGACACTTTTCAATGTCGACGACGTCAACTCTTTGGGCGAAAAGAAACTCGTCGGCGAAAAGTTCTCCCTTGATGGTGCACTCGCAATGTCTTTTAACCTCGTTGAACTCGAAACCCAGTACCCTTACTGGGAACTCATTCACGCCTGTCGCAAGATCACGCGGACTTAGTATCTAAGTTTCGTCCTGCATATTTGCTGTCAATCCCTCGAATATGAGTGACCAACCAAGATTTCAAAAATTCAAAAAACGGCGCGCTCAGAGACTGGTCTCTTAAGATGTTCTTTTCGTGTTCAACAAACTTTTGCAGCAATCTTTGATGGATTATTTTGTGACTTTCAAGTCCATCAAAGCCAATGGACTCCATGTATTTTTCTTCATCTTTGAAGTGCTGTACGGTGTAGGACTTTAAGTCCATTAGCTTCTTAGAAACCTCATCAAACGAACGCCCTTCAGAGTGGGCGCGATACAGCTCGTTCATTTTAGAAATCAGCGTTTGATGTTCTCGATCCATCTCAGCAACGCCCAAACCAATCAAATTGAAATCAAATTTAAAGTAGTCTGCCATTACTTAGCCTCCATCAAATTCTTCGGCCAAGGTGCAGCGACAATTGATGGCGTTCAGAGGCATTGAATGAATCTTTGCAATCGCTTACAAATTTCAACAAAGCGATACAAGACTTGGGAAGATTCGTCCCAAGCCACTTTAAGCCATGAATTCAGTTTTCTTAGATTGAGACACGACAACGTAAAAAGTCGACTAAAGCGTGCGACAGCGAGTAGGCAGTTCAGCCTCCGGGAGACGCCGTAAATCTTCTCGACCGATAGTATAAACGCGAAGCGAATTAGTAGTTCCCCGCTCGAGGACCGGTACACCCAAAGTCAAAATCACTTTGTCTCCCGGCTTCACCAGCCCGTACTCGAGGAGCATCTTTTCAATCTGCTGCATGGCCTCATCAGAAGAATTGTAGGGATCAATCTTCAAAGTTTGAATGCCCCATACAAGTTCGATTCGATTCAGCGTCGGCAAAATATGCGTCACTGCAATGATTCGAGCTTTTGGCCGGTAGCCAGCGATAATCGTCGCCGTTTTACCAGAAGTCGTTAGGCACACGATGGCCGTCGCATTGAGCTTTAATGCCGTCAGCGCGCTTGCAGCCCCGATCCCATCGGCCACCGAGGAGAACTGTTCGTCCATACGCATGTTATAGAAATAGTCGCCGTTTCGTTCGACCTCTAAAATAATGTCGTGCATGGTTTGAATACATCGAAATGGAAATTTCCCGCTGGCCGATTCGGCAGAAAGCATCAACGCATCAGAGCCGTCCAACACGGCGTTGGCGACATCTGTGATCTCCGCGCGCGTCGGCCGAGGATTTTCAGTCATTGAATCCAGCATCTGCGTCGCGGTGATGACCGGACGGCCGATGGAATTGCAAATCTTTACGATTTGCTTTTGCACCTGCGGTAAACGGGTTTGACCAATTTCAACCGCGAGATCTCCGCGAGCAACCATAACGCCATCTGACAGCCGAACGATCTCTTCCAAATTATCGAGCGCTTCTAGCATTTCGATTTTCGCAACGATTCTGGCGTGAGACCCTTTCGCTTGAATCAATTCACGCAATTTTCTTATATCATTGCCGTGCCGAACAAAGCTGAGCGCTATGTAGTCAACCCCATGAGTGAGGCCAAACTCCAAGTCCGCCAAATCCTTCGGTGTCAGGCAATCCACCGAAAGCTCCCCACCAGGTACGTTCATACCTTTTCGATCTTTTAAGACACCACCGTAAATGACTGTGCAGTGAACTTCATCAGTCGTGACTTTATCAATTTTCAATTCGAGGAGGCCATCATCCAGCATAATCCGTCCGCCGGGCTGACAGCTTTGTGGAAGCGCTTTAAAGTCCGACGGTATTAAACCTTTTGTTCCAAGGACATCGCGCACAGTGATAACGACTTTTTCACCATCTTCGATTTCAATGGCGCCGTTTTCAAACCTTCCAACTCGAATCTTCGGCCCTTGAAGATCCTGGAGAACGGTCAAGGGCGCACGCATCTCTTCAGAGAGCGCACGAAGATCATGGATGACTTGCAAGTGATCAGCATGATTGCCATGAGAAAAATTGAGGCGCGCCACGTTCATCCCAGACGCGATGGCTTTTCGTAAATTTTCCTTGCCCCGAATGGCTGGACCAATAGTCGCGACAATCTTAGTTCTACGATCTGCTAACATCTCTTGTTACCCACTATCTTTCAGGCTTTTGGCTTTGCTCGGGTCATACTAACAAGAGATTCCTCGTGGCGTCGATTAAGAGACTCGACTTCGCGGCGATGCGTCTCTTCAAGTTTGGCTATACGGTTTTCGAATTGTGCAGCCTGGCGCTGCAATTCCACATTCTTTTGCTCAACGATGACTTTTTTCTCTTTTGCCGACGAGCTCAGTTGATTCTTCATCATGTTGGCCTGTTCGGCCTTGATCTTCTGCAACTGGTCTTCGTGACGCTGATTCAATTCCGTCAGTTTTGCCTGAAATTTGACTTCTCGCTCAGTGGACTGTTTAGAAAAATTTTGGAAGATCAAATCTTGATCGCGCTTGTTCTTGTCTCGGATCTCTCGCAGAGAAGCATCGAAATTGTCGCGATTTG
Source organism: Bdellovibrionales bacterium (assembly GCA_034366485.1). Classification (GTDB taxonomy): domain Bacteria; phylum Bdellovibrionota; class Bdellovibrionia; order Bdellovibrionales; family JAMPXM01. The sequence goes on along the minus strand of JAXMMN010000149.1, from coordinate 964 downwards.
CATTTAAAGACTCACTGTAAAAGGTCTTTAGATATTCTTCTTCGCGCTGATTGATTCCCTTAATGCGCTCCTCTCGAGTATTCGCCTGAAGATCCTTCATCGCCAACTCGCGCTCGTAGCCCAATTTGGTATTTCCCAAATGTTCATCTGACTTAGATTTCTCGATAGTGATTTTGTCCTGAAACAAACGATTGGACTTCATTAAATGTTGATCTTTTTCATCAATCACATTCTTAATCACTTTTGCGTTTCGAGCGTTCGAAGCCTCTACTGTCGCGACCCTCGCCTTTTCTAACTGATCGACATTCTCTCCCATTGCCGACCGCACGTTTGCAACCTCACGATTCTTTTGATTCAGAAGGTCCGCTTTTTGTCGATTGAGATCATTTTTCAACGTTCTGTTTTCGGCCTCTCGAACATTGATTCGATTGTCGATGCGGTCTTGAATTGAGCTTTTAAAGGCGTCTGAGTTCACCGATGATCGTTCAGCATTTTCCTCAAGTGCCTTTTCAAATCGGTTCTTACTCTGCTGCAGGCCCTCGGCAAGACCATTTCGGGCGCGGGTCAATCCGCTGTCATGATCCGCTGCTTGCTCGCGAAGGGTCGACATGTGGGCTTGAGACAGGCGTTGTTGATTTTGTCGTGAAGCCTCTTCCAAATTCTTAATCTGTTGTTCTTTCGACTTTCTTAAAGAATGAAACGATCGCTGACTTTGATCCACTTGTCGGTTTCGATCATCGACAATCGCATCGACTTCCTTCTTATGAGCTTCCATTAGCTTTTGCTTTTCAGATTGAATCGACTTTTTTGCGACTTCCCGGTTTTGATTTAGGCCGTCTGCAAACTTCTTTGTTTTGTCCTCAAGTTGAGCTTCGTATTGCGCCTTCTGTTCCTCTGATTGACGATCCTTGATCGCAACAGTGGTCTCAAGCTGGCCTTTCAGGTGCTCTTGTGTCTTCTTTTG
>JAXMMN010000148.1:0-6803 GCA_034366485.1 Bdellovibrionales bacterium | reverse complement strand
GTGGACTTGTCATTCTTTACTGGCGCGCAAAAGATCGCGGCATCATACAGTAATGTCGCTTCGCCCTCTGGGCTAATTTTTGTCGAACACTGTGGTTTCTAATTGATGATCCCGGAGCCAGCGGCGATGCAGCCGAGCTTCGGGATCATACGTTTCTACTAAGTTCCAAAATCGCACAGAGTGATTGGCGTGAACGAGGTGCGCAAGCTCGTGAATGACGACATAGTCGATGACGGCTTCCGGTGCGAAAACCAATTTCCAATTCAGACTGATGTGACCGGCGGTCGAGCAACTTCCCCATCTCGTTTTTTGATTTCGAAATGAGACGCCAGAAAACTTCAGCTCCATTTTCTGCGACCAGTACTGAAGCCGCTCTGTCAAATGTCGGCGTGCCTCGGCTTCGGCAAACTTTGCCAAAGCCAGTTTCAAATTCTGCCTCAATGTAGGAGCATTGGTTGTGCCCTGCGGAGTGTGTGCGACCAAATAATTTTCGACAATTTCAAAAAAGAGTTTCGATTTTTCCGTGGGTTCAAAGACGAGTTCGCGCTCCAAACCATAGAACCGAAACTTCTCGCCCGGTAGAAACTGTTTGGGCGGATTCTTCTTCAAGTGCTCTTCGTGTCGCATGGTTTGGATGACCTGTTGCTTTTCAATCCATTCCAAATTGGAAAGAACAAAGTCTTCAATCACTGAAGCCGAAACTCGCTTGGGCGCAAGAACTTGAATCTCGCCACGACGATCCACTGTCATCTTTAGTCGTGAGGTCACGATGCGCCCAAAGACCCTGCGGCTGCGGCGCTCAACGATTTTGATTTTTATCTGAAGCACCCTGTTCGGGCCAACCTGTATGTCCACTTCGTGAAAGTAAACCTGAAGTTCAACGTCGAACGCAAGTTCGGATTAACAGTGACTTCGGCTCTCGAACCAAATACAGATCAAGGCCAAATGAGCCGTTCAGTTTTCGATGACCTCAACCCAGACGTGATTCTTTCTGCTTGTGAAGAACTTGGGTTTTTACCAACCGGCGAAATCACACAACTGAACAGCTATGAAAACCGCGTCTTCGATATCAAAGTCGAGGCGGATGATCGAATCGATGAAACGGCCGGCCCGCGTCCCGCAATTATCGCAAAGTTTTATCGCCCTGGACGCTGGTCACACGATGCTATTCGCGACGAGCATCTTTTTCTGTCGGATCTTCGCAGCGAAGGAATCGCGGCTGTTGCTCCCTTCCAAATTCCCTCGCACCTAAAGTCCCTGCGATCGAACGAGGTTGAATTCTCTTTTGAACACGATGGCTTCATCACTGCCGTGTTTCCGAAAAAACTTGGTCGCATGCCGCAGGAATTCGTCGGCGACGAGCTAAAACAAGTGGGCCGATTGCTCGCCCGAATTCACAACGTCGGCGCACGTAGAAAAGCAATTCACCGCCCCACATTGAATGCGGAAACTTATGGCTACAAAGCTTTGGATCGCCTGCAAGATGTCGTTTACCCTGAATTATGGAATCGCTATCGAGACGCCGCAGAATCCATCTGCGAATTTTTAGACGATGAACTTGATCCGCGCGATGAAATTCGCATCCATGGCGACTGCCACAAAGGCAACCTCATTCAGTACGACATACGTGGCGAGAAAGGGTTTAACTTTGTCGACTTTGACGACTGCTGCAACGGTACGCCGGTGCAAGATTTCTTCATGCTCCTGTCAGGCGCGAGCGATCTGGACGAACAGGCCAAGTCGGAACTCGACGACCTATTGACTGGCTATGACGAGCTTCGCTCGGTGCCGGACAACCTCTATTTGCTGGAAGCCCTGCGCGGTTTGCGGATTCTTCATTATGCTGGGTGGATCGCGGCACGATGGGATGACCCGTTTTTCCCCAGCCTTTTCCCCGATTTCCACAGTTACAACTGGTGGGCAGATGAATGCCTGCGAATCGAACAGATTGCATCTGGGCTCTGAACCTAACCAAACTTGAACCCTACGCACACATAGACACGCGGCATCAAGCGCGAGTTTCTAAGGAGTTATCCACCGGTCTTAACTTTCTGGTGGTTTGAACTTCGCATTACGCCGCGCCGCACTTCTGTTCGCTGGAAGGTACCTTTGGAGCCCGGAAAAGTGTTAGCCTCCGAGCCTTTGCGGCCGGGTCCCGCACAACGGAGCGCCGCTAATCCCGCCAGGTCCGAAAGGAAGCAACGGTACCGGATGCGATGTGTGATGTGGGGTGCCCGGTCACCATTTTTAAAAGTTTGTTCACAATGTTCAATCGCGCTTTCGGCGTGGGGTTAAGCACGGAATGTCGCAGTATCAAGTCATCGCAAGAAAATGGCGACCACAGTCGTTTCAAGATCTGGTCGGACAGGATCACATTTCGACGACTCTTGTGAACGCTCTTCGCGGCGACAGACTTCCTCAGGCACTTTTGTTCACTGGCGTTCGCGGGACCGGAAAAACTTCGACCGCTCGTATTTTGGCAAAGTCCCTTCGTTGCTCGAATGTGAAGGATTATGTTCCATGCGGTGTGTGTCGTGATTGCGAAGACATCGCAACTTCGCGCGCCGTTGATGTTGTTGAAATCGATGGAGCCTCAAATAACGGCGTCGATGCCATTCGCGAGCTGCGCGACAGCGTTGGCTACATGCCTTCTAGCGGTCGATACAAAGTTTATATCATCGACGAAGTCCACATGCTTTCGACAGCCGCTTTCAATGCGCTTCTGAAAACGCTGGAAGAGCCACCGGCTCATGTTGTTTTCATTCTCGCCACGACCGAATCACAGAAAATTCCGAACACAATTCTTTCACGCTGTCAGAGATTTGATTTCCGCCGGATTCCTTCGCGACAAATTGCCGATCAACTGATGAAAATCTGTTCGGCAGAAGGCGTGCAAGTTGGACCAGAGGCATTGTGGTCCATCGCCCGGCAAGCAGATGGCTCGATGCGCGACAGCCAAAGTTTATTGGATCAAGTCATCACGTTCTCGAACAAAGAAATCACTCTTGAAAAAGTGATCGAAGTCCTTGGTCTCACAGACCGCCAACTTGTGATTGATGGGACCTCGGCGCTGATTCGACGCGACTCGGGACTTGCGCTGCAATTGATCGAGAAGGTCAACCGCAGTGGCGTCGATCCAAAAATTTTCGCTCAGGATCTGCTTGAAGAAGTGCGCAATGCTTTGATGGTGCGCCTTTGCCACGACGATCCAACGCGAGTTGTAGATCTCTCCGATAGTGAAATTCAAGCACTCACGAAGCTTGCCGGTGAAACAACGGCAGAAGATCTCCATACTCTTTTCGACATGATGCTAAAGGGTGTTTCCGACCTGCTTCGTGCGTCGGATCCGCGTTTGGTTTTAGAAATGACCATGCTGCGAGTCTCTTCCTCACCGACGATGGTGAGTCTTCGCCAGCTGATGAGCGGGGCGCAGATCGCGACAATGCCGGCACAAGGCGTGTCACCTCGCCCGTCGGCAACGGCTCCTGCCAGCGTTGGCAGGACTAGTTCTTCAGGATCGGTTTCGATTCCGGTTACTGGAACTATCTCTAGTTCGCACGCGAGTGCGACGGCAGGCCCATCGGCGGCGACGCCCGCAGTTGATACGGGTGCTTCTTCAGCCACGGCGGCCGGAGGCTCGAAATACACAGTAGATTCTTTCACTCGCGCCGTAAAAGCCGGTGCCGCGAAAACAACCGGCACGAAGTCGGTGGTGACAGCTCTTCCGCCAGAGCCCAAAGGGACCAATGGATTGGCCCCATCCGCACTCCCAAACGATGACGACGATCGCGATGCACCACCAAAATCATCAGATCCTTGGCTGACCTTTGTCTATCGCGTGCGCAAGGCAAACGGACTTCTTGGGGCGATGCTTGAAAATACACATGTTATCGAGAATTCCGCTGACCGACTTGTTTTGGGTGTTCCCAAAAAAGTTGGCTTCGTCATCGACAAATTGCGCGATCCAGAAAATGTGAAACGCATCGAGCAATTCGTCGAGACATTTTGGGAAAAGCATTTGAAAGTGGAAGTAAAGCTGGACGACGGGACCCAGGATTCAATGACACCGCGAGCGCGCGAAGAGCGCACACGAGTTGAAAAAACTCAGTCCATCGAAGCGGCCGTCGAAAAGAATCCACTTGTGCGAACAGCTAAGAATGTTTTTAAAACTCAAGTGAAGACGATTCGCGATTCCGACAAACCGTCCAAATAAGGGAGAGTGCAATGAAGGGAAAAGGCGGATTCGGCGGCGGCGGCATGGCAGGGATCATGCGCCAAGCCAATCAGATGCAGGCGAAAATTAAGAAGCTGCAAGAAGAGCTCAACGAGCGCATGCACGAAGGCACGTCCGGCGGCGGCGCAGTAAAAGCTGTCTTCAAGGGCGAAACAAAGCTGATGTCTTTGACCATTTCTCCCGACGCTCTTAAGGCCGGAGATGCGGAAATGCTTCAAGATATGGTCGTTGGCGCTGTGAACGATGCACTGAAAAAAGCCAAGGACACTCAAGCTGCAGAGATGGAAAAAATCACTGGCGGCCTCGGTCTTTCGGGAATGTTCTGATGCTTCGGATTTCCTCTCTCGAAAGACTGGTGCATCAGCTGAACCGACTGCCTGGCATTGGGCCAAAGACGGCGCAGCGTTTAGCGTATCAAATTCTTCGAGAGCCCGAACTTTCAACGGGCCTACAAGAGGCACTCGTCGCGGTCCGTGAAACCGTTCATCTCTGCGACACTTGCTTTTCGTACACGGACGAACCGACTGTCTGCCGTTTTTGCGCGGACCTCAATCGGCGCGAAGACCTGCTTTGTGTCGTCGAAGAACCTTCGGACATCGTGCGTGTCGAAAGCTCGGGCGCCTTTCGTGGTCGCTATCATGTTCTTCACGGTGCGATTTCCCCGCTGGATGGCATTGGTCCAGACGATTTGAAAATTCGAGAGCTCTTGCGACGAATCGATGAGGCAAAACTGACCTCGCCAATGACGGAAGTAATTTTGGCGCTCGATCCTGATCTCGAGGGCGATACCACCGTTTTGTATCTCGCTAAGATTTTGAGTGAGCGAGGCCTTAAGGTCACGCGCATCGCCAGCGGCGTGCCGCTGGGAAGTGATATTGATTATGTTGACGACCGAACCCTTGGTCGCGCTCTAGAGAATCGGGTCGAACTGTAATGGCATTTATCAATAAAGAAGCCGGCGAAATTCACTGTAAACTTGTTTACTACGGGCCAAGCCTCGGCGGAAAAACGACCAATGTTCAATGGGTCTACAGTCGCACCACAGGCCAAGGCCAAACAGCGATGCAAGCCTTCAATGCAAATCCTGAGCGGACTTTGTTTTTCGATTTTCTTCCGATGGATGTTGGTCAGATTCGCGGCTTGAAAACTCGCTTTCACCTGTACACGGTTCCTGGCCAAGTCGTTTATGACTCAAGCCGGAAGCTCATCATGAAGGGCCTCGACGGCGTCGTGTTCGTCGCAGACTCGCAGATTGAGCGGATGGAAGAAAACTTAAAGGCCATGCAAAATCTCGAGAAAAATCTCGATCAGCAGGGCTACGACATTCGACGAATCCCCTTGGTGATTCAGTACAATAAACGAGATTTGCCAAACGTTACTCCCCTGGCCGAAATGCGAGCCGCATTGAATCGTGTGAACGCACCTGATTTTGAAGCAGTCGCAAGCACTGGCAAGGGTGTGATGGAAACATTGAAGACGATCTCTAAAACCATCGTGACGACGCTTAAAGGTGGGGACATTTGAAAATCACAGTTGAGCGAACTAAAACACCTAAGGCCATTCCTGCTTCGAAAGAATTTGGATTCGGAAGATTTTTTTCTGACCATATGGCGCTCGTCGATTACGCCTCGACTTCTTCGAAAGAGAGCACCGCAGGAAGAAGCTGGCAGAATCCACGAGTCGTTCCGTATGGCCCCCTTTCGCTAGATCCCGGTGCGGCTGTTTTGCACTATGGACAAGAGCTTTTCGAAGGACTCAAGGCCTATCGCGGTGACGACGGTAAAGTGCGTTTATTTCGTCCGGAAATGAACTGGAAGCGTATGCAAGCGGGTGCGGCGCGGATCTGTATGCAGGCGCCGCCGATGGAAGTTTTTGTAGAAGTTTTGAAAGAGTTTTGCCGAGTTGAATCGCGTTGGATTCCAAAAGAACCGAAGTGCGCGTTCTACCTTCGTCCGACTTTGATCGGGACCGAACCATTTCTTGGGGTGCGACCATCGAATGATTATTTGTTCTACGTGATCGGATCGCCGGTTGGTTCCTATTACGGCGAAGGCGCTGACACCGTGAAGATCAAAGTTGAAACCGAATTTGTTCGCGCAGCACCTGGCGGAATTGGTGCAGCAAAAACTGGCGGTAACTATGCGGCCAGTCTGCGTGCGGCGCTTGAAGCAAAACAAGAAGGCTTCGCGCAAGTGCTTTGGCTAGATGCGACCGAGCGAAAGTACATTGAAGAAGTTGGAACGATGAACGTCTTCTTTAAAATTGATGGCAAGGTTGTGACTCCACCTTTGGACGGAACAATTTTGCCAGGTGTGACCCGTGATTCCGTTCTTCGCTTACTGGAAGAAGCAGGAATGAAGGCTGAAGAACGCAGGATTTCTTTGGACGAAATCGTCGTGGCTTCCCGTACCGGTAAACTGGAAGAAGTGTTTGGTACTGGAACGGCTGCAAGCATTTCTCCGGTCGACTCTTTGGGCGTCAACGGAGAGCGCATTCGCGTTGGCGACGGAAAAATAGGTCCAGTTTCGGCTCTGCTTTTACAGCGACTGACAGATCTTCAGTACGGTCG
>JAXMMN010000147.1:0-3445 GCA_034366485.1 Bdellovibrionales bacterium | reverse complement strand
ATCTTGCGTGGGCTAAAAACCTAGGTGTCAAAGAAGTCGTGTTTCGCGAACTCTCTCGCATTCACGATCTTTACAAGAAAAACGTCAGCGCGAAATACGTCGAAACTCATCGTGTACCGATCGATCGGGTCTTGAAGGCGGCGTGGGATGACCAAGTAAACTTTGAATACGAAGAATTTGTGGAAGGATACTATTATCAAAACCACCGGTTTCGCTACAAAGGTGAGATGGATGTGATTTTTGAATCTTCGGACTACCTTCAGATGAAGAAGCTCCATCAGTCCGACACGATTTATAAAATGGTTTTTCACGCCAACGGTAACCTCACCGCCGATTGGGATCCCGGGCATCAGATTTTAATTTCTCCTCCAAAGGACCAACATGTCTGACGGAAATCTAAAACCCAGCTGGATCCACCTCGAAAACGATCACGACGAGACATATTTAGATTCCGATCTTTTGGTGATGGATCTCTTTCACGGCGAAGACATTGGCTGGTTAAGCCAGATGACGACGCTAATTTCTGAATATGCGAAGCCAGGCGACCGGATTCTTGATCCTTTCAGTGGCCTTGGAACAACTCTCGTCGCGGCCGGACTTTTAGGGTTTGAAGCCACTGGCATTGAGATCGACGCCTCACGTGTTTCGCTGACAGAAACGAGGCTCGCGAAAATCTCTGGCGGAAAACTGGATCGATCGAAAGTTTCCGTTAAAAAGGGCGATGCCCGCGCGCTGCCGTTTGAGGCCAACACATTTGATCTCGTGCTAACTTCCGTCCCCTACTTTGGCGCCGATCGAAGCCCCGATCATGGCTGGACAAGATCGACAGGCCAGCTTTATTTCAGTGAAATCTACGAAGAGTACCTCGGCCATATGGAACTCGTCGTTAAAGAACTCGCACGCGTGCTCAAGCCCGGCGGCCGCTGCATCCTCGTCGCAGAAAATATTCGAAATCGAGACGGCCACTTTTTTCCGATGGCCTGGGACATCGCCAGAATCATGGGCTTTTTGTTTCACCTAAAGGACGAACGCATCCTCACTTACCCGCACTCTCTACAAAAAAAGAAGATCACAGGTGAGCGTGATCCATTCGCCACCAACCGACGTCACGAGTACGTCTTGGTTGGCGTTAAAACTGATTTATGACCGATCTACTACTTCGTCCAATTCGCAGGGATAAAGAAGTAGAACTCCCCACTACCTTTTGGCGCACCCCAGTCTTCTATGTAGTCGGGGTGGTCTTTATCTTTTTCTGGCGCCTCGTTGAAAACGTCATAAGCCTTGAATTCAACTTTGTATTGGGTCGCATAGCTATCTTGTCGGCTTAATTTCGTCGAAAGAACGATCATTCCTTCATCTTGGGTCAAAGCAACGGAACCGGATTTTTCCCAATCTAGTAAGTTCGCCGCGCCATCATCCGCGTAATAAAAATCATCGACCTCTAAGGACGAACAGAGTTCGATCTTGTTAACAGCGACAACATTGGCCTTGTGCGGATATTCTGCATCTCTTTCAGGGCTAACAGAAACGACGCCGACAACCTCACCGGCTTTGTTGAGCAAAAGGACTGGGGTCGACTTCTCTGTCGCAATGGTCTCAAGTTCCGAGGCGAAGAATTGAGCCCCTTTACCCGAAAAACAGTTATTCAAAACATCTGCCGCCATAGCGACGTTGCTAAAGGTAACCATGCTTATGACCGTTAAAAAGAATTTCATTTGCGGGCCTCCGTTGGAATCGGAGCTATCGGCTAGGACAAGGATCCGTCAATGCCGATATACAAATTGTAGAAACCATAGATGTCAGTTGATTCTTACGAGATCCGTCGCTGTTGTGACGAAAATGTTTCCTACTTCATCGACCACTGGAGAGCTCAAAATCTCGCTAGCGACTTCTACCTTCCACTTAAGCTTACCATCCGGACTTAGAAACGAAAGCACTTTACCGTTTGCCAGCAGGAGCGACTCATCCGCCAGAATCGAGATAAAACTCATTTCATCTTTTGCCGTTTGGACAGGGTTTTGCCAAAGAAGCTTTCCGTTTTCCAAAGCAATAAGACGGGTTGTCGTTAAAGCATAGACTTTGCCGCTTGGTCCGACCGCAGGAGGATGCGCAACCCAGGCTTCGGTGTATTTGGGATCACTTTCCCAGCGCCATTGGTCTTTCTTCTTTGAGTTTTTCAGATCCATGCCTTCAATCCGGTACGCAAGCATGACCAGCTGAGACTTTTCGGTGGCCAAAATGTAAAAGACATCATTTCGGTCCAGGCTCCATTCCGTGGGATTTTCAAAGCCAACTGGAACCTCGCTCAAGCGCTTTTCTGTATTCATGTCGATTCGAAAATGCAGCCCGCCTGATAACAACGACAAGACACTTTTTTCCGGCAAAAAAAGCGGCGCGAGGTGATCATCGGCATCAAGCTTTTCAAGCCAGTCTCCATATGTGATCGAGTACCGATTTTTAACGAGGTTTAATATCGGCCGTGTAGGACGTGGATTTTCATCTCCCTGATCGTGATCGCGCTGATCGTTGTCAAACATAACGGCCACGAAATCGTCTTTACGCGGAAAAAAGAATTCAACTTCATTTTCACCCATTCCACCTGGGAATGGGCCGCTATCAAGGATTTTTTTGCCGTCAATATCGATCGCATCAAGGAAACGACTTGGATTCTTAAAATACAAGAGCTCACCGCCGACCGTCAGCGGCGCCCTGATCTGTTTTTTCTTTGACCAAACTTTATTACCATTGGGATCAAACAACACAATTTCACTGTGGGCAGTAACGACTTGATGTTTGTTCCAAAGGAGAACGGCTGCGGGCCAGTATTTATTAGCGGCGGCAAGCCCGGTCGGCTTTGACCAAGTGATTTTACCCTTCGCCGACGTTTTGGTGCTAATAAAGGAACCACGTAACGAGCTTGCGAAAGCAGTCGGATAAAGCGAAGGCGTTTCCATTTTCACCACTTTCTTCGACGATTCAATTTTCGCGGAAGCGGCAGCGGAAACCGCATCCACATTTAAAGACCAAGCCAAGAGAATTGGAAGGACAAGTTTCACATGAAACATCTTAGTAGTTTTGGCTTTGAACCACTGCCTGGCCAAGCTTCACGGCCTGGCCACGTAGCCCAGCCAATCGCTCTTCGCTAAGTCCAAGCCTTAGGCTTAGCGCCTGATCCATCAACATCACGACGGAACTTCCCATCGAAAAGACACCCGCCTCTTCCCCTTTTTTTAGGTGGATAGCTGGGCCTTCCAAAATCGACTTGTCTTGGCGTTCGACGGACGACCTCATTCCGTCGCCTCCGTAATGAATGTGCGTGATCGATCGACCAGAACTTCGAATAGTCGAGTTGATTCGTGATTCAAACGAACATGTGATCGCACCGACGTTTGTGGCAGCAACCATGACAAGGGCTAAACGCTCGCCCTGATCGGTGCGAAAGATC
>JAXMMN010000146.1:0-1098 GCA_034366485.1 Bdellovibrionales bacterium | reverse complement strand
GATTGATGGAAGGTCGCCGATGGAGCGATGGACTTCATCAAGCAGTAGAGGCCAAAGAAAACGTTCACGTTAAAAACGAAAACCAAACGCTTGCGACGATCACATTCCAAAACTATTTCCGCATGTACAAGAAGCTGTCGGGTATGACAGGAACGGCGGAAACAGAAGCCGTCGAGATGAAGAAGATCTACAATCTCGACGTATCGGTGATTCCAACGAATAAGCCAATTAAGCGCTTAGACCGTGAAGACGTGGTTTTCAAAAATGCGAATGGAAAATACACGTCGATTGTCCGCGACATCAAAGAGCGCCAAGCAAAGGGACAGCCGATTCTTGTCGGTACAGTTTCGATTGAAAGATCGGAAATTCTGTCGCAGTACCTGAAAAAAGCAGGCGTACCGCACAAAGTATTGAACGCGAAACATCACGAACACGAAGCGGAAATCGTCGCGCAGGCGGGGCGCAAAAGTCAGTGTACAATTGCGACGAACATGGCTGGCCGCGGTACTGATATCGTTTTGGGAGGTAACCCCGAATTCTTAGCTCGCCAGGTGACTGACGACATCGATTCGCCAGAGTACGAAGCGGCTGTCGAAAAATTCCGCGTGCAATGTGAAAAGGAAAAGGCCGAAGTTATTGAGGCCGGCGGATTGTATATCATCGGAACTGAACGCCATGAGTCTCGCCGAATCGACAATCAGCTACGTGGTCGCGCAGGACGCCAAGGCGATCCAGGTGAATCGCGCTTTTACCTAGCTCTTGACGACGATTTGATGCGCAAGTTTAACGGGGAACGCGTCAGCAAAATCATGGACATGATGAATGTCCCAGAAGACGAGCCGATCACAGCACGAATGGTTTCGCGCTCGATCGAAGGTGCGCAGCGAAAAGTCGAAGGTCATAACTTTGATATTCGTAAGCATTTGATCGACTACGACGACGTCATGAACAAACAGCGAAAAGCGATCTACGGTCTTCGTCGTGAAGTTCTTCAGGGCGATAAGATCGACGACATCGTTCGTGAACTTTTGGGCGATCAGGTTTCTGCGCTGCTTGATTCCCACGCCGACGAATCTTCCAATCGCAACGAATGGAATC
>JAXMMN010000145.1:0-7938 GCA_034366485.1 Bdellovibrionales bacterium | reverse complement strand
TTGATCGCTCGAGGCTTCCCCGCAGAGACAGCCGAGATTCGCGCATGGCGTCCATTTGGTGGAAAAGAGCAGCTTTTCTATCAAGCTGAGTTTGAATTTCCACTGATCACAGAAGCAGGGATCAAAGGCGTCGTGTTTTATGACATCGGGAATGCGGACGACGTGTTGGCGTTGTCAGAGTTCAGAAGTGACGTCGGCTTTGGTTTCCGATGGTTCTCGCCGATTGGACCGCTTCGATTCGAGTGGGGTTTCCCGCTTGAGCGTAGGCCCGAGCTAGAAGAGCCAGCGGTGGTCTTCCAGTTCGCGATCGGATCGCCGTTCTAGATAGTCAGTAGCTATTATTTAGTAGATTGAAACAGATAAATGCTTTCAGAAAAGGAGAGCTGAAATGAAAAACGAAAACGTAGGAACTGGTGCCGTGAAAACAATGAACGCCGTTAATAAGTCGCTACTTGGTTTAGCCCTGGCTTTGACTTTCGCTTCGCCGGCTTTTGTGTCGCAAGCGATGGCAGCGGATGCTCCAAAAGCAGATGCGATGGCACCAGCGAAAATCGCAATTGTCGATATCGAAAAAGCGATCAAGCAAACTTCGGCAGGACAGAAAATGTCGAAAGAACTGCAAACTGAGTTCGAAAAGAAGAAGAGCGAATTCACAAAGCGTGACGGCGATCTTCGCAAGATGTTCGAAGACCTCGAAAAGAAGAAGTCGCTTTTGACAGACGAAGCACGTCAGAAAAAAGCCATGGAGCTTCAGCAGGAACAAATGAAGTTCCAAAAAGAAGTTGCAGATAGCCAAACTGGTATTCAGAAAAAAGAGCGTGAAATGCTCGAGCCAATCGCGAAAAAGATGGAAGAGATCATCGATCGCGTTGCGAAAGATGGCGGCTATACAGCGATCCTGGATCGTCGTGCAATTTTGTGGGGCTCGAAAGCGGCTGACCTGACAGACGCAGTCGTAAAAGAGTTCGAAAAAGCGAAGAAGTAAGAGGCAAGTGATGGCGTCGAAACCGGTCTACGATATCTCGGATATTTTGCGGATTCTTCCGCATCGATTTCCGTTTCTTTTGGTCGACCGGGTCGATGTTCTCGATCGCGATCTGGCTTCGTTGAAAGCTGGAAAAAATCGCGTGGGTTGGAAAATCCAAGCGCTCAAAAACGTGACTTTCAATGAGCCCTTTTTTCCAGGACATTTTCCGCATCGCCCGGTCATGCCGGGCGTGTTGCAAATTGAGGCCATGGCGCAAGCGGCCTGCTTGTGTGTCGTTGATCCGGATGGACCGGAAATGGACGTGGCGATTGCTGGAATCAACGAGGCGAGATTTCGGCGCCCGGTGGTTCCGGGTGATCAATTGGTTTTACACGCTGAAATTTTAAAAGACCGCGGCCAGATCATGGTCATCAAATGTTCAATGACGATCGATGGTGAAGTGGCTAGCGAAGTAGAAATGATCGCTAAGGTGTTTCCGAAAGAAGTGCCGGCCAAAGTTTCTCAAAAAGTGTGAGAGGAATCGACATGAGCCGAATTCACTCTTCGAGTGTTATTTCGAGTGAAGCCAAAATTGCAGATGACGTGGTGATTGGACCATTTTGTATCATTCGCGGCCAAGTCACACTTGGCCGAGGATCGGTACTCGAGTCGCATGTCAGTCTTGGCAGTGAGTATGGAATCGTGAACATTGGCGAGCGCAACATTTTCAGCGCCGGTGCCGTCGTCGGAGGCGCGCCACAAGATTTGTCTTACAAAAATGAACCGACCAAACTTGTCATCGGAAACGACAACGTGTTTCGAGAGATGGTCACTGTCAATTGCGGATCTCCGAAAGCAGGTTGGGGAACAACTCGCATTGGAAATCACTGCCTGATAATGGCTTATTCTCACGTGGCACACGACTGCACGATTGGCGATCACGTGGTGATTGCCAACACGACTCAGCTAGCAGGACATGTCGTATTTGAAGACCACGTCAAAGTAGGCGGGATCTGCGCGTTCAATCAGTTTGTAAAAGTCGGGACGCACGCGTACATCGCCGGCGACTCGGCTGTGAATAAAGACATACTCCCCTTTACGATTGCTCAAGGTAAGTATGCAGTGATGCGCGCATCGAACCGCATTGGGATGGAGCGCGCCGGTTATTCGAAGGAAGACGTCGAAGCAATCAACCGCGCTGTTCGGATTATCACGAAGGGCGGCGGAACCGTGGACGAATCGATCGCACGAATTCGAGAGGAGTGCGAAACCAGCCCTGTTCTTGAACAGTTTCTGGCGTTTGCCTTGAACTCTTCCCGAGGACTCGCGCTGTGACCGAACGAGCTCATCCAGACAGTCTTCGATGTGCAGTGGTTGGAGTTGGATACTTGGGGCGCTTTCACGCTCAGAAGTATGCGGCACTTGCCGCAGATTCTAAGCTTGCAGGGCTAGTAGAACTTGTGGGTGTCGCAGATGCCAGTTTTGAACGTGCCAAGGTTGTTGCCACAGAACTTTCAACACATGCCTTCGCGTCGATTGACGAGTTACTCACAAAAGCAGATGCGGGAAAGCTTGATGCGGTTACAATCGCAGCCAGCACCAGAGCACATTACGAACTTACCAAACGTTTTCTTTTGGCGGGCGTACATGTGAATGTCGAAAAGCCGATGACCTCCACCTTAGAAGAAGGTGAAGAGGTAGTCCGATTGGCGCAAGAGCGCGGCTTGGTATTACAAGTTGGTCACGTCGAGCGTTTTAATCCGGCATTGATTTCGGCTCGAGAGAAATTGAAACGTCCGTTGTTTATAGAGTGCCATCGCCTGGCGCCGTTTAAACCGCGGGGCGTGGATGTCGACGTTGTTTTAGACCTCATGATTCACGACTTGGATGTTATTTTGTCGCTCGTGAAATCACCGGTTAAATCGGTCGTTGCAGTCGGAACTCCGGTGCTTACTCCGTTGGTTGATATCGCAAATGCTCGTGTTGAGTTTGAAAGCGGAACAGTCGCTAACATCACGGCCAGTCGTGTTTCGCAGTCAGCAACGCGAAAATTTCGTGTGTTCCAGGAACGCCAGTATCTTTCGATCGACTTTGGATCTGGCGATGTGAATCTAACCACAAAAACCGGCGGGGATTGGCCCGAGGATTTGTCGAAAGTCACAGACCCAAAACAGCTGCCATTGGAGTTTGAACATTGGAGCCTTGAAAAAGGCGATGCACTGCTGGAAGAAACAAAGTCATTTTTGAAAGCTTGCCGGCGTGAAATCGATGTCGCAGTTTCCGGTTCAGACGGACTTGAGGCGATGCGATTGGCGACGCGAATTCAAGCCTCTATTGCCGCCTCACTTAAAGGACGACAGGCCGAGGCTGGCCAGTGAAGCCTTCGGAAACTAGCGGCCGCGTGCTGATCGTAGCCGGCGAGGCTTCGTCGAGTCTCTATGCTCAGCGAATTCTAGAAGAGTGGAAACGCCTCGGGCGATCCGTCGACGCATTCGGCATCGGCAGTCAATCAATGGAGAATTTAGGTTTTAAGCGCCTAGGAAAATCAGAAGAAATGGCCGTCGTTGGCCTCTCGGAAGTGATAAAGCATTTTCCTCTGATACGCCGGGTGTACAAGTCGCTTCTCGCCGAGTGTGACAGAGTTAAACCGGATTTTGCGCTGCTTTTGGACTATCCAGATTTCAATCTTCGCCTGGCAAAAGATCTTAAAGCCCGAGGCATTAAAGTCGTTTACTACATCTCTCCTCAAGTTTGGGCCTGGCGCCGTGGTCGCGTGAAGTTGATTCGTGAAGTGGTCGACGAAATGCTGGTTCTGTTTCCTTTTGAAGAACCTTTTTATCGGGAGCACAAGGTGAAATCGACCTTCGTCGGACACCCGTTGCTGGACGAGTTAGAACTTCGTCGAAATCAAACGAAGACAGACATGCGCCTTCGTCGCGAACGATATGGAATTCAGCCTTTTGAATTTGTGCTGGCGCTTATGCCCGGAAGTCGCGAGAGCGAACTGCGCCATCATTTGCGGGATCAGCTTGCAGCGGCCGAACTTTTGTCGAAGCGTTATCCGCAGGTTCGACCCGTGCTTCTTTGCGCTCCCACGATCGCAAGAGAACGACTGCAAGAAGCCGTTTCAGAACTTTCTGTGACAGTGCAAATTGTAAAAGACGAACCATTGGACATGATCGAGATGGCAGACATTGTCTTGGTAGCGTCTGGGACCGCGACGCTTATGGTTGGTCTCTTAGAAAAGCCAATGGTCATCATGTATCGCATGTCTCCGGTGACCGCATGGTTTGCTAAGCGGCTTGTTACGCACACGAGGTTTTTTGGCATGGTTAATCTGATTCTTGAAAAAGAATCCGCGCGGGAGCTTTTTCAAGAAGCGGCATCGCCAGAGGGAATGGCGACCGAGCTTGAAAAATTGCTCGACGAAAAAGTTCGCGCAGAGAAAGTCAAAGAGTTGGCGGAGCTAAAGAATCGACTAGGGGCTTTGGGTGCCACGAGAAGAGTTGTCGAGCGCTTGGAAACTTACTTCAAAAACACGCTGCAAACATGAACAAGGCTGTATTTTTTCTGGCCCCCATTTTAATTCCTCTCGCATGGACCTACGGTTGGCTGATGCGGCTGAGATCGTGGTGCTATGATGTTGGAATCTTGCCCTCGCAGTCTTGCGGTGCCTTTGTGGTTTCCATTGGAAACCTTCAAGTTGGCGGAACGGGTAAGACACCTGTTTCAGCTTTTTTTGCGAATCGCTGGAAAGAAAAGGTTCGTCTCGGGATTGTAAGTCGAGGCTATGGGCGAACAACTTCTGGTGTATTTCGTGTGGACCCGAAAGTTGAAAACGCCGTCGCTATGTTTGGTGATGAACCGACATTGCTTGCCGATCTCACAAACGTACCAGTGCAGGTTGGACAAAGTCGTGTGCAAGCGGCGCGGGACTTAGTGATGTCAGAAGGTGTGCGACTTGTTTTAATGGATGATGGTTTTCAGCACTTGAAGCTTCGTCGCAGTTTTGATGTCGTGTTGGTAGATGTCACGGCCCCCGAATGGCATTGGCACTTACTGCCGTGGGGAAGAATGCGCGAACCGTGGTCGGCGATTAGGCGTGCAGACGCAGTTCTTCTGACAAAAACAGAGTCTGTTTCGCTTGAGCACCGAAAGGTGATCGAGTCGGAGCTTCGCGCTAAGCTAGACGCTGTCGACCGAAGGCAGGTTCCGATCATCCGAATGAAGCAGCAAATTCAATGCGACTTTGCTACGAGCAAAGCAACCTTCGTCGTCGCTGGAATTGCTCGGCCAGAAATTTTTTTCGGAATGGTCAGGAGCCTCTCGAGTGCTGTGCAGGTCGTGGGTCAAAAAGACTTTGTTGATCATCACGACTACAGTAAAGAAGATGCCGAAGAAATCGTGGCTATGGCGAAAGCAAAAGGGGCCACGTCGGTTACCTCAACCGAAAAAGATGCTGTAAAACTGCGACCATTGTGGCGCAATTATCAGGCGACCCTACCGCTTGTGGTTTCACGTTTGAGCGTGATTCCGGTCGATGCAACGGATGAAAAGGAATTGGAGCGAATAGATGGGATCATTCATGATCAGCTTCGTGGCTTTTCTAGTAGCGCCCGTCGGTAATTTCCTAGGTTTTCTTTGGTTCGATGTTTTTCGAATTCGAAGAAATGTGGCAATCCAGAACGTGGCGATCGCCTTTCCTGAAGCTTCGGACAAAGAAAAAACACGAATTGCCCGAGCGTCGGTCTATCATATGGGAAAGACGCTCATCGAGTTTTTGTTTTTCCCTCTTTTTGAAAAAGAAGACTTTGAACGCTTTTTTGAAATTCAAGGTGCAGAAATTGTTGAGAAAGCGTTGGCTGAAAAGCGTGGCGTTTTTTTCTTGAGTCTGCACGTTGGAAACGGTGACTTCAGTACGGCGGCCGTATCAAGGCGCGGCTGGCCGGTGTCGTTGATCTCAAAAAACTTTAAGACGAAGTGGTTGAATGATGTTTGGTTTCGCATGCGAACGAGACACGGAACCGAGTTTATTTCCCCAGAAAAAAGCTCCTTCGAAATTCTGCGTGCAATTAAGCGTCAGCGCATTGTGATTTTTGTTCTCGATCAATACATGGGGCCACCGGTCGGGTGTCGCACTAAGTTTTTTGGAAAAGAAACTGGAACGGCCATGGGCCTTGCGGTCATGGTCGAGCGAACGGGGTGTCCAGTCATTCCTGTCACGACCTATCGAAAGCCCAATGGTCACCATGTCATTCAGTTTGCGGAGCCCGTTCCGTGGGTTCCCCTCGACGTTGGGCCAGACCAGGACCGTGATGCGAACATTCGTGCCATGACCCAGGTGTATACAGATAAAATCGAAGGCATCGTCCGCAAGCATCCAGAGCAATGGATGTGGATTCATCGACGATGGAAGAACTTCGGGTAATGGGCAAACGTCGCAACATTCAAAACTCTCTTCTGCTGCTTTTGATGCTGACAGCAACGATCGGCTGCGCCAGTCGTTTTCTTCAGTTTGAAAATTCGGAAAAGGTTTTAGAAAACAAAGAATTCGACAACGCCATTCAAGTAAAGGAAATCGCGACTCCCACTCCTGCGCCGACCCCGGTTCCAGGCTCGGTTGTTTCCCAAGTACCAGCGCCTACTCCTACGCCCAAGCCGACGCCGACCCCGAAACCGGAAAAGCCGAAGAAAAAGAAGAAAGGGGCCAAGGGAGTTGTCGTTGAGGAAGCGGTTAGCTTGCGTGAGCCTCGGTTAGAAGATGATGAGGACTTCGCAGGAAGACGGCCTATCAACGATCCTTTTAAAGTGGGCGAGGAAGTTGTTCTCGATATTTCCTACTTTGGGGTCGATGCTGGCGAGTTGACGATGCAGGTCCGACCATTTGTTGAAGTGAACGGTCGGAAGGCCTATCGCTTTCATTCCATTGCGAAAACGGTGTCGGTTTTCGAGATGTTCTACAAAGTAGATGATTACGCAGAAACGTTAGTGGACTTCGAAACCCTTCGCCCCATCAGCTATGCGCTTCATGTGAAAGAATCGAAACTTCTACGCGATGCACGCGCTCTGCATGACTGGGAAAAAGGACGAATGTTTTTTTGGGATAAGAAGATCACCAAAGAGCGCGGGGCCGAGGAGAAGAAAGAAGATTGGGAAATGCCTGCATTTTCTCAAAATATCTTTTCTGCGCTTTGGTACCTACGCGTCTTTAAGCTTACTCCTGGGAAAAAGATTAAATTCCGCATGTCGCACGAAAATGAAAACCTTATCATCACGTGTGAGGTTCTTCGGCGGGAAAAGTTAAGCACGTCGGAAGGTGATCTCAAAACCATCGTCGTTCGTCCGTCGGCGGAAAAAGACGGCGTTGCAAAGAACATTGGAGAAAACCTGTTCTGGTTGACCGACGACGATCAAAAACTGATGGTCCGGATGGAAAGTAAAATCAAACTCGGAACAATCGTTGGCTCACTCAATCGGCTTAAGCGCAATTAGGTGGTTGGAGAATATCAGTGAAAGTTAGATTTCTTGGTGCCATTGGCTGTGTCACGGGTTCTCGCCATCTTTTGGAGACTCGATCTGGAAAGCAAATTCTCATCGATTGCGGCATGTTCCAAGGGAGTAAAGAGCTTCGACTAAGAAACTGGGCGGACTTTCCCGTGCCCCCAGCATCCATTGATGCGGTCATCTTGACTCACGCTCACATTGACCACTCTGGCTACCTGCCTCGGCTGATGATGAACGGTTTTCGTGGTCCAGTGTTTGTCACTCCCGCAACGCTCGACCTCTGTTCGATCATGCTTCTTGATAGTGCGCACCTCCATGAAGAGGACGCTCGCTATGCATATCGAAAGGGATTTTCAAAACACACTCCAGCACTTCCGCTTTACACCGTTGCAGCGGCCGAAAAGGCGATGGGACTTTTCAAGAAAATCGAATTTGATTCGCCATTTTCTCCGGTCCCTGACGTTAAA
>JAXMMN010000144.1:0-2354 GCA_034366485.1 Bdellovibrionales bacterium | reverse complement strand
TTTTACCGTTAATCTCGGCTGAGTTTTGGTTGAAAGTCGCAGACTCACTTAGAAGATCAAAGCTGATGTCACGCGTTCCGCAGCCGACATTGAGCGCAAGTGTCGCAATCGAAAGACCAAGCAGTGCCACGAGGCGATGTGTGCGGTTCAAGGTCATCCTAACCATAGTGTTCGAGGTCATTGGGTCCTCCGATCGAACTTACGTACTGAACATGAAGTTTTTCGGCTTGTACTAGACATAGGTGCAGGGGGATGGGTTTTGAGACGCTTCGAAAAGTGCGCCTGAGGTCGTCATTGCAGATGACTGATTTCACTGGGATTTGTCATACCGGCGGGATGAAAAAGACTTCGTCGCCGTTGTTAAGTTCGACAAAATCTTTCAAACATAGGCGAGAAATCTCAAGATCAAACAAGACTTTGGGAGGGTAAAGTCAAAGAGGTGCAGAACTTTTCGACAGCATTATTTTGAGTCAGTTTCCGAACAAGTTGCTGCGAGGCATGTTTCGATCGTTATGTTTTCCGAGTCGACGCCATGATGCAGGGCCAGGTGGCGAAGCCGTGCTTTGATCGCTTCAACCTGCACGCGATCATCAAGACTGTGAAGGTGAATTCTGAATGACATGACGGCCTTAACGCCGTCCAGCGACCATACATGGATCGAATCAATGGAATCAATTTGCTTGTTTCCCAAAGCTTCGCGCTTAAATGCTTCTTCTGAGAAGGACATCGGGCGACCTTGAAGTAGGAGATAAACAGTTTCTCGCAAACTCTTAAGAATGTTCCAAAGTATATAAAGCGACAGCAAAATTGCGAGAACCGGATCGATCCAGTTCCACTGTGTGAGGTGGATAACCCCCGCGCCGATCAAAACAACAACCCAACCAAGCAGATCCTCAAGCAGATGCCAGGATAGGACTTTTTCGTTTTGGCTTGCCCCAGCTCCGCGATTAAGTGCCATTGAGGCGCCGCCATTAACAAGAATTCCCAACACCGCGAGTAGCGCCATTCCCCACGTCACGGGTTCTCTGGGCGTCGAAAAACTCAGGAGCGATGATATCAAAACGCCAATTGCGCCAACAGAAATTACGACGCCGGAAATCAGCGCGGCTAAAAGCGAAAAGCGTCGGTAGCCAAAGTTAAAACTTTCCGTTCGTCCTCGCCGAGAGAAGTTCTCTAGCCACCAGGCGACACCAATCGAGAGTGAATCACCAAAATCGTGAACAGCGTCGGCAGTGATGGCGTAGCTTTGTGCAAGAAGGCCACCGATAAGTTCGATGATTGCAAAAGTTAAATTTGCAAAAAAGGCGATTGCGAACGAACGATTCGATCGGTCTTTGGGCAAGTGAACGTGATGACCGTGATGATGGCCGTGGTCGTGCCCATGACTATGCCCATGTGAGCAATCGTTGCTGTGGTCATTTGAAGAAGAGTGCGGGTGTTTCGTTGTTGTCACGGGCAGCACATTTTCCGCGAATTAATTTTTAAAGGCCGAATCCACTTCTCGAAAGAGGTGGTTAATATTTGAAGATCGCATAACCACAAATTTTCTGACCATGGGTCAATGGGGGTACTGCCTTTGACCGGGCAATCGAATCGAGGCCAATTTTCAACTCCATCTAGAAATTGCCGAGTGGTTTCTTTCATGGCGAAGTTAAACAGTCTTTTCTCAATCGCTGTATCGCCGGCGAGCTCACTATTGAGATCCCGATCAACAAACGTTCCGAAGGAGGAGGTCGGGCCCTTGAGGAGCGCGGTGGGAAGAGTGAGAATTGAAAAGTGTCCGAACGAAAGACCATGCAGTTGTCGAAGAAGTGCGCCTTGAATAGTTTGGGCTCGATGCGCCGACTTTAGACCCGGCTCCGACGATGGATAGCTTTGGATTTCAAGTCGCCAAGAGCGCGGCATTTCGCGAATGACCCAGTCATAGGAATTTCCGACACTGGTAGGTGATTTCGGTCCGACCCGAGGCGCCGGCTGTGACTGTGTATTTGCCTGCGTACGTGACTCTGTGCATATAGCCGCTTCGTTTGGAGGGTCGCCGGTCAAAAAGCCAAGGGCGCCTTCAAAGAGCCGAAGTTGATTATGCAAAGTTTGACTCGGATCAGTGGTCATTTAGATGAAAGCGTGGCACGAAGTATCAATGTCGTCATCTCAAGTTTTTCAGAATTCCGAAATCATGCATCTCGTGCAGTCTGTTCAGGCGATGAACCAAGCTCATTCGAGTTGGTCGAAAGTGGATCATGCTGAGCGCGAAAAAAGTATTTCGGCTGTACTTCAGGAATTTCAAAAGCAGCTGATCGTCAATTCCGATGCGCTTTCTCAGTGTCTTCACGAATCGATTGGCGTGCCAAAAG
>JAXMMN010000143.1:0-2749 GCA_034366485.1 Bdellovibrionales bacterium | reverse complement strand
CGACCTGTTTCTGCACACCGTTGTTCGCCGCAAGAACAGTTGGGCGATTTACCGTCGGCGGATACCTCGCAACTGAGAAATTTGCAGAGGCCGATCAGTTTGTTGGCTCTCGTAATGACGTTCAAACGGCCTCTGTGCGGTCTTTCTTGAAGGTCACCGAGCTCGCTGACCGCGACGATTCGCTGATCGTTGATCTTCGCGATAAACATGACTTTTTCGACAAGGTCGACAAAGAACAGCTTCTTCTATCCGACTCGAATCAGTTCCAAGCACGACAGCTTTCTTACGGGAATGACGGCAATGGCTTTGGCTACCGAATCGGCCGCTTTCCTCTCTATGATGCCGGGGCCGTCAACGTCGATGGTGTTTCCGCACAGTACAAGACAGATCGATGGAATGCGTTCGCGTTCGGTGGTCTTAACCCTCTTGAATACGGGAAGCCCTACCTAGTCTTTCGTCCTAACGCGCAGATTCTAGGAGCCGGTTTTTCCTTGGTTCCTGACGATCTCGGAAGTCGCGCTCGGTATTCGTCTTCAACCGCCGTCGTACAAGAAAGTTTCAGCGGTGAGGTCGATCGCCAGTTCATCTATCAACGCTTTGACTGGCACTTTCGTCCGGGCCAGCTTCTTTACTCCAACTTCTACATCGACACCGTTCCAAAGACTCAGCTGCAGAACGGCCTGTTTTACATCGACTCGATGTGGACTCCTAGGGTTCGCACAAAGTTCGCTGCGACAGTCATCGACACTGTTCAATATGTGCGACGACAAGACGTACGAGAACTACTTCCGACATCCACGTACAATGAAGCTCGAGGAGAGGTTAAATATCTGTCGGAGGCCGGAAATGACTATTCGTTTGAAGTCTTGTCTGGAAGCCGGGGCTTTGACGGTAAGAATCGAACGCTTGCGGAGTTCTCAAGCCGCTGGGCGCAAATCGGAGAGCGAAACAACTGGGATCTTGTCGCAAGCCTTCGTGCTGGCAAAAATTTTGAGAGCCAAGACATCGGCGCAAGAGTCGGCGTCGGATTCTTCTCGAGGCGATGGGAATTTACAGCCGACCAAAGCTATGCGGTCGAGACCTATTCCGACAAATCTTATCATCCTCTGATCACGACCATTTCGGCGGGACGTTTTTTCTCACGCGAACTTCTGGGAACAGCGTCGTTCGAAAGAATTGCCGACGAACGCGTTGAAATTCTCGCGTTTTTCTTTCGTCTCACTTACCGTTATGGCACAAAAGGCCTTGCGCCCGTTCGCGACGGAAGTCCGCCGCGGGGAAGCCTGTGATGGATTTGCGTCATCGAATTAAGTCTCCAGTCGCGATGGCATTCATATTAATTGTCTCTGCTTTCTTGTCTTTTGCGATTTCGTTCGAGACGTCGTCTGTTGCTCAGGCCCAAGAGTCTGAAGGCATCATGAACCGAATGTTCGCGCCCGGCCCTCTCATGGAAGGGCACAAGCAATTGGAAGGCACTGATTGTTTAAAGTGCCACGACGCTGGAAAAGGAATCAGCCAAGGACTTTGCCTAGATTGCCACAAAGAAATTAAAGTGTTCGTCGACGCTAAAAAAGGGTTCCACGGTCTGGCGACAAAATCCTGTATCGAGTGCCATTCCGATCACAAGGGCCGAAGTTTTGATTCAACCGTCGTCGACACTAAAAACTTCGATCACAAACAAACTGGCTATGTGCTTGAGGGCAAACACGCCGAAATCGACTGCGTTAAGTGTCACGAAACGAAGCGGATCAAAAAGCCCATTCGACCAAACGACACGCGGTACTTGGGAAAACAAACTTCTTGCGTGAGCTGCCATAAGAAAGACGACATCCATTTCTTCACTGGCAAGTACGCGAAAAAAGACTGCAATGAATGTCACGGCCTGAAAGAATGGAAAACAGACCTCAAGTTCGATCACAAACGCGACACCGGCTACGAGCTGCGCGGAAAACACGCGGAAATGAAATGTTTGGATTGCCATGGCGGCGGCAAAGAGAAAAAGCGCGTCGTTTACAAATGGCCGCAATTGAAAACGTCGCAGTGTCTTTCCTGCCATGAGGACCAGCACAAAGGTAACTTCTCAAAGAAGTTCCAAAATGGTCGCTGTACCGATTGTCACACGGAAAACGAATGGAAGATTCCAAGTTTCAACCACAAGATCACCGGGTACCCACTACGCGGAAAACACGCAGAACTCAACTGCACGGAATGTCACAAGCAGACGCCTGCGGTTGCCGCAAAAAAACCGGGCTTCCACAAATTCACTGGGCTTTCAAAGAACTGTCTTTCCTGTCACGACGATGAGCATCGGTTCGGCAAATTTAAGTCTGCCCGATACAAGACTCCCAATAACTGCCTTTCTTGCCATAACGAAACGCACTGGAAAAAAGAACTTCGATTTGATCATAATCTCCATTCTCGCTTTGCGATCAATGGTCGCCATGGCGAGGTGTCCTGTGAGGAGTGCCATCTTCAGCAAATGCCATTGAAATTAGAAAAGTCGACCGACGGAAACCGTTCTTCAAAGAAATCCGCCGGCCAAAGCACTTCTCCCTTCGTGGGCCTCGGGCGGTCTCCGGCACAAGCGGCGGAAACGAAAGGGTCAGAATTCCCAAAATTGAAAGTCGGTGTTTATCATTGGAATCAGCTCCAAACGAAGACGTGCGAAGTTTGTCACGGGAACCCTCACCTTGGTCAGTTCTCTAAAAAGCAACTCGCAAAAAAATGTACCGACTGTCACACAACGGAA
>JAXMMN010000142.1:0-8322 GCA_034366485.1 Bdellovibrionales bacterium | reverse complement strand
GAAGAGTTTTGGGAAAACGGTGAGGTCACTCAAGATCGCACCGAAGTACTGAAAGCGGCGCTCGATAAAATTCAATTCCTTGGACAAAAAGTAAATGTCCGTTGCTTCAACGAAGGTGAAAACGCCATCAGCCCCTTGATGATGCAGGACCCAAGCACGTTCGCAAAAGAATTGCTGAAAGGCGTTCTCTTCCATGAAGTTGGTCACGCCCTGGGCTTGGCTCATAACTTCAAGGGCTCACTCGAGTGGGATCCCGACGTCCCAGGCACGCTCTTCACTTCATCCGTCATGGAATACAGTCAGTATCAAATCGAGGGCGGTGCCTTTGATGCTATCAGCACGGAAACTGATTCCGGTGCTGGTGGTCCGCTGCTCGAGTACGATCGACAAATTCTTTCGGTGCTTTACAACTCGTCGAAGGACATTTCGGCGACTGATCGTGTTGTTCCCCACTGCGACGACGCAGCCGCTGATTCGACAGCTGGCGGAGTTGACCCGTTCTGTTTGCGGTATGATGCGGGCAAAGATCCAAGCGTCATTTTGGAAAAAACCCTGAAGCTCATTCAAGACCCAACCGCTCGTATGGGGAAAACAAAAAGCCTCGCGCAATCGATTGAAAATCTTCATGCAAGCTTTCCGGAACCATCGGAAGTGACCACCCTTGAAGAACTTCGGGACGTCGAGGCGGAGTACCGCACGAAAACGATGGCCGTAACGCAGTACTACGTTTCGGCGGGTGCACAAGGATTGAACTATATGCTCAATCAAAACCTTCGCGCGCTTTCAGTCTTCCGAGCAGGTGCTGATCCCGTTGGGGCCGATCCTTCTGCTGTTCGAGCGCGCGTTGTAGCGACCATGGACGTCGTCATGGATATGGAGAGTTTTTCTCCTGCTACACGCAAGTCCATCGAGAAACTTGGCGACCACGCACTTCAGTGGGTTCGTAAAACTGCTTGGTACACAAGTGCCACACAAAACGTGCGCGCAGAACGCGAAGAGGCCATGCGCCTGACTGCACTCAACGCAGTTACTGCGGTTGAAGCGGGACTCTTGCCGCGTATTCGCGCCCGTCAAATTGGAACACTCAAAGCAAGTTCGACGGCTCCATTTTTCTTCTCGCCGGAAGCTGACTTCGAACAAAAAGCAGTCGGTTGGATCGGAAAAGCGTTGGTCGGAACACTGCCCTCTGGCGCTTCCTATGGACTCTCTGAACGACTGGCAGCTGCACAAAGTTTAACGACTTACGTGCTGACTCCAGAGGCCTACAAAATTCGCGATGCCGCGCGCACGAAAATCCTAGCTGAAACCGCCGCTGCGAGTTCTGCCCAGGAACGCCAGGCATTGCGCACAATCCTGCAGGCCCTGAACTAAATGATTCCATCGCCCATGTACCGAGAGCTTCAACTCGAGCTCTCGGGGCTTTTGACCGAGGACTGGATTTCAAACCTCGCTAACTTCAGTGCCTCACTCTACGCCGTCATTCCGGATTTGAATTGGTGCGGCTTCTACCTTGTTCGAGCAGCAACTGGCCCGTCACACCTCAAGCTGGGACCATTTCAGGGACGCCCCGCATGCCTCGACATACCGTTTGATCGAGGCGTCTGCGGAAAGGCCGCGCGCACTCAATCAACGGTGATCGTTGAAGACGTTCACGCATTTCCCGGCCACATCGCCTGCGACGACCGATCGCGCTCGGAAATTGTTATTCCGCTTTTAAAAGATGGCCGAGTGATTGGCGTTTTAGATTTAGATTCCCCTTCCATTGGTCGCTTTTCTTCCACAGACGCCGAAGGGCTCGAAAACCTGGTCGCGCTTTTAATGGAAAAAACAAAGTGGCCAAAAGAAATTTAGGCAGATCCTTACCTAAATCTCCTCGCGGGATCATCGCTAACCGCGACGCCCGACACTTACGCCTTCTTTCTGTCGCAGCAGTATCGCTGGCGCTTCATGGACTTGTGATTTCCGCCGTATATTTTGCGGTCGAGAAAAAACAAACGCAAAATACTTATGATCAGCCAATTGAAATCAACTTTGCAGCTACAACCAAAAATCGGACCAACCTCAGAAACGGCGACAAGGACTTAGGTTCTAGTTCTGATTCGAATTCTAACTCGGATAAGGCAACAATTGCGCCATCCTCCGACATACTCACCGGCAGTTTTCGCAAACAAACACTGGAGAGGTTTGCACAAAGCCCTGCCACAAACGGTCAATCGTCGACCGAAGATCAGGCCGACGCAGCTGCGAAAGGTCATGGCTGGTCAGGCGCGGTGCGGTTTGGAAACTCGATGGACATCCATAAAACCTTCGCCACACTTCCTTTCTACATGGCGCTACATTCGAAAATTGATTCTAGTCTTGTTTATCCGGACGACTTTTCGCGCCAACGAATAACTGGGAACGTACGAATCGAGGCGGAGCTTGATCGCGACGGTCGACTCCTGCGTTTCGTCGGATCCGTTGCACAGGACAAAGTTCTTCAGACATATTGTCTCGCATTTCTTTTGCAAACCCTTAAGCAGCCTTTACCACAAAGAGCTTGGGCAGAGAGTTCTCAGGTCGTTGCATTTGAATTCGACTTTCACACACATATTCCTGGCGAGCCTCAGCATACTTTTCCAACCGTCATACAAAAAAATCGCCTCGCTTTTGGCCGAGACAACCAGATTGAGCCGTGGCTCAATGAACGCATCAACGAAGTTTTTACTCACTATATCCCACCGATCATTCCTCTTCCCGGCGGCGTCTACATCGACTTTGTACTTGCATACCAGTTCATAGAAAATTTAATTGAAGGCGCACCTACTGAACGTGAGCTTCGTCAGGGTCGAATCGAGTCGCTGCATCTACATCTAAAAGACTTTTTGCGAAACTCGACTGATCGTTCGACCGGCACAACGCCAGAATCTTAATGTTTGAATTGTTGTTTTTATTAATGTCCTCCCTTATCACTTAATAATGCAGAAAATTAACTTACACTCTTCTTTCTTTGCGATACTGGTCCCGCTTCTAGTCGCCGGGCTCGTTTTCTATCAGCCCCTGCATGCCTCCGAAATTGCCGCCGAACCCGCTCGCACCCCAGCTCCACCGCTGAAAGAGCTCAAAATTGTATTCGGAGTTTATCGGCCGCCTTATATTTTCGAAAAGCGAGACTTCGGCCTCGATTTCGATCTCGCTCAGGCGATTTTAAAGAACAGCGGGTATTCGATAAAGTCCGTCCCGTCCCCCAACAATCGAGCGATGATAGAAATTGAGAAAGGTAAAGTCGATGGCGCAATCGGCCTTCCTTCAGGAACCGACCGAGACGGACTTTACTTTTCGCAAGCCATTATTTCGTACGACAACGTGGTCATCACAAAGAAATCGAGTGGTGTTGTCATAGAAAGGGCCGATGACCTTAAAAAGCTACGCTTTTTGGCTTTTTCAAATGCTCGCGCCTACCTCGGCGCGGACTATTTAAAGATGGTAAAAGAATTGCGCTATGACACCGAGATTTCCAATCAAGAGGATCAGAATCGAATGTTTTGGCAGGGCAAAGTCCAAGCCATCATCCTCGACATCAATGTTTTTCGCTTCTATCGAAACGCACTGAAAGAGAAATTCAACACGTCCGAGGAAGTCGTCGTTCATCGCATTTTTTCACCGAAGTCCAACGAACGTGTCGCCGTTTTCAAAAGCAAGGCTGTTCGAGATCAATTCAATGAGGCACTTCGAGAGCTGCGCTCGAGTGGGACTTATCAAAAGATTTTCGACCGCTACATCGTCATCGACCCGGTTAAAACACCCGAATCTCAATCTACAAAGTAGGCACACGTTCTTTTAATCTGGGAATAGAGATTTCGAATAGTGTCGGGCTCCCGCGGCTCGCCACACGAACGATTCCCTCATGCTGCTTCACGATTCCGTGTGCAATAGATAGCCCAAGGCCCGTTCCCTCGCCGACCGCTTTCGTGGTGAAAAACGGTTGGAAGATTTTATTTTCATCAATGTCTGTTAGACCTTCTCCGTTGTCTTCAACTTGAATGAGGCAGTGTTCTTGTGTTCCTCGAAGGCGTAAAGTGATCGTAGCTTCAATTCTACCCCTCACAGCATCCAAGGCATTTTGAAGTAAGATCACGACCACTTGTGAAAGCTGAACCTCTTGGCCAGATAGTCGAATTTCTTCTGCCGGCAACTCCACATAAAACGAAACGCGACTTTGATTCATTTGCATCGTCATCAGACTCTGCACCTCTTTAAGCATCGAGTTCGCGGAAAATTCGAGACTAGGGTCATTCGCCCCTTCACGGGCAAAATACTTCAAGCTCTTTACAATCCGGGTGATTCGCTGAACCATTGCCGATATTTTTTCGAGGTGACCGTTCATCGCCCCACTGTCGGGATTGTTTTTTAACGATGACGTTTCAATCTGGTGCTCCAAAAGACTGACTGTGCCCTGAATGACCGTGAGAGGATTATTAATTTCATGAGCAAGTCCGGCCGAAATTTCACCGATGGACGCTAATTTAGCTGCATGAAGTGCATTCATTCTTTCTTTATCACGTTCCTGGGTTCGGGCCTCCACAAGATCAGCAAGGTTTGAGGTGTGGCGAGAAAGCTCACGATCGCGCTGCTCAATTCCTCCGATGGCCCGCTGAAAGGCCTTGGCCAAAGTTTCAAGTTCCGCCGAGTAAACCTGCTTCAATCTGATTTTGTAGTTCGCTTTTTCAACTTGATCTAGGTTCTCAATAAGTTCAGCGAGTGGCCGACTTAAAAGTCGCTCAAGAACGAGAAATGAAACAATTGCGATTGTGACCGACACGAGAGCTGCGGCCGTCCAGATCAGCATTTGGAGACCTTCAAATATTTCCCAAATCCCTTGTGGTCGTGCGCGCATCGTAACAGAGCCGACGGTTTCACCTTGATGAAGAATCGGAAACTCTTCCACGATATCGTCGGTTGTTACCGGCGAGCCATCAGACACTTCAACAATCGTGATACCATCGCGGTCTTTGACATAGAGGTCGCGAACAAACTCATCTGGCGAGGCAACCATCACACGGGCGAGATCTTCCAATAGGTCTTCGTCGTAACTCCAAATCGGTTCGGCGAAAACCTTCTGAACCCAAATTTTTGACTGATTAAATGCGGCCGATTCTTTTCGACGAGCGTCAGCCGACGTAGCCATCCAAGCAAATAGACTGAAGGTCAGAACACACAACGTAAATATCAACGTCAGCACAGCCGAGATCCGAAGCGAGAGTCGCAATTTGCCTCTGTCAGCAGACCTCAATCTAAGGTTCTCCTTCCCTAGTCGGTTTTTAGGGAATGTCATTAGGCGTGCCCTATATTACTCCGGATTTGAAACGAGGTGCACGCCGAATGTGTCAGCCCATTCGTCTAGAACGCGCCGGACCAACGCCGAGATCCGAAATTCAAAACTCCGACATAGCCCATTGAGCGCTTATTATTTCCTAATGAAACCGACTCACATCTCAACGGCGCTATTATGGGCCCCGATCTTATCGGCCGCTCTTTCGATTGGCTGTGGCAATACCTTTCAGGCCAGTTCCCAACAGCCTTCGAAAAGTGAATCATCGACGGACCAGCCCCCTTTTCCACCGCCACCACCGCCACAACAGACTTTCGAGCTTCCCAAGATTCAATGGGAAGCAAAAGATGGCGCACGATCATGGTCGCTTCACGCTTTCAAAACCGTGCTAGCAAAAGCTCCACATCTTCTTGAAGGCGCCGACGATGTAACGGAATACTGCCCCCGGTTTTTTGCGATTTCTATTGAAGAGCGAGCATGGTTTTGGACGGCACTGGTTTCGGGAATGGCTTTCTATGAAAGTGGCTGGGATCCAACCAGCAGAATGCACGAAACCACAATGGGTACAGACCCGGTTACTGGGCAGCCCCTCTATAGCGAAGGCTTATTGCAGCTCTCCTATCAAGATCGACAAGGCCATCCGTATTGCAATGAGTTCGATTGGGACAACGATCGTCACCTTGGCCCGAGAGATCCACGCAAAACTATTCTCAATCCAGAGAAAAACCTCTCCTGCGGTATACAGATATTGAATAGGCAGATCCGAAAGCACCGACGTATCGGAATCGGAAAAGGTGCCTATTGGTCCGTCATCAAAATTACCAAACCGAAAAACAAGATTGAAAAAATCAAAGAGCGGCTTAAGTCGGTTGCGCCGTGTTTTTCAACAAAGGCCCCACAAAGCGTCGCGCGTCTTCATCCGTCATTCGAAACATGATCGAGTCAATATAGTAGTGGGCATATTCAACCCATAAACCCAATACCACAATAGCGGTGATATCGAAGCCAATGGCCGTCGATGCTCCTGTCTTCATGTAATATATGTTTGCAACTTTCGTCGCGACCGCAACAAACATCAAGACGACCGCCGCTGCGACCGCACTTGCCTTCCAGCTGATCTTCGATCGAGCGGCCATTTTTTGCGCGAGGAAAACATATTCAACACCGTGCAAGGCTCGTTGAAATACAAAAGAGGCTGGAGAAATCGTCAGAAGGACATGAAAGACCGAGGTAAATGAAAATAAAGTTTTGTTTGATTCCGAAACCTTCGGGTACTTCATGCTATTGAGTATGATCGCGATAAAAGCGATCGCCGCGATCGCCGCCAAGTACGTGGTCGCTTGGACTGGAATATAGTCCGCATACTCGTCCGATACCTCTCGACAAAACAATCCGAGAAAAACGGCGCCAACTAACACGTTGAAAAACCATCGCTCACGGCGTTCGCAATCTACTGCAGCAGGAACCTCATCCGCGCCCAGCCGGCTGCGAAGTCCTGCGTTGTACAACATCGACATCCCTTTTGTTTGTCCAACGTTATGCATCGCCGCCAAAATCAAAAGCATGATACTGAGGTATGGAGTCATCGGCGACAGATACGTATTCACTTCGGTTCCCGTAGAAGAGAACTGCGACACCATTTGTGTGACCGCTAGAAAAATTCCGACAAACAAAATCGATATGATGGGGATTCTGCGCGACGACAACTGCGTCTTTGCCCAGGCTCGCAACTCGGGAAGTAAAAAAATTCCGATCCACGTGAGCATCGTGTGAAGCGAATTAAAAAAAACAAAGGCGACAATCCACCTTGTCCAGGTCTGACTCCAGCGAACTGTTGGAATCCACTGAACGCTCATCGCAATCGTTAAAATTAGAAAAACAAAGAAAATTACGAAATAAAGTCTCTCGAGTTTTGGATGAAAGATGAAGACGGACTTTTTTCGGAACATACGTAAGACAAGAATAGGTCTTGGATTGAACGGCGGCAACCTCTATTGAATCTTGAAACTTGTCTCACAGCTTGGCCCAGGGCCAGAAGGGCCCGGCTCTACAGGTGCAGGTCCTGCGCCTCGACGCACCATCAATTCACTTAAAATCCGAAAAGATTTTTCGTCTCCACTGCTTCGAGCTTCCCGTGCTAGCTGAAAGTACTTGTCGCGCGATTGATTCAACAAATCTTGCCGAACCAAAGCTTCCACCTTTTCATTGTAGCTAGAAAGTCCCTTTATAGATTTCGCTTTTTGATCTCGCATCACCCGAAGATCACGAACCCACTCAACAAGCTGTGGGCCGCGTAGCTCTGGATTTTCGATAGCCCAAGACATCGACTTGGAATGCATATAGCCCCGACCAAGGAAGTCAAAATCAAGCGACGCTTTCACCGTCTCAGGCCCCTCAACTTTTGCGAGCTCCTGCCGGATGACTTCTGTTCCCATCTTTTTCAACGTTTCATCTACAAAAAGCGACGTGACAATTTTGTTCAGCATATCGAGAACAGGAAAATAGAGCCGGTAGTCCG
Organism: Bdellovibrionales bacterium; assembly: GCA_034366485.1. GTDB lineage: Bacteria > Bdellovibrionota > Bdellovibrionia > Bdellovibrionales > JAMPXM01. The sequence continues at coordinate 493 of JAXMMN010000142.1, read as the reverse complement.
CTCCGCGATTCATTTCCCGCGCAGTGTGCGCTTGGCCAATTTCAATCATCGCAATCAAGCGATGAAGCTTCTGAAGACCCGGAGAGTTTTCTAAGCCAGAAACAATTTCCACTGAGATCGCATTCCCAGAAAGCAGATCGCCACGAACATGTCGACTCCCGTTCGAATTGCGCCAAACACTGTCTGAAACCTCAATCGATTCTCCGGCAAAGTACATTCGGCGAAGTGGTAGCTGAAGTTCTGGTGGCGATTGCGCGACAATAAGTTCGGCCGCTTGGTTCAGGAAATTCAAAAATGGAGCCGTGGCTGGTAGCCCTGATTGAGCTTGTCGCCCCTTCACGAGATCCGTCAGCTCCAAGTAGGGAAACAGAGCACCTAAGTGCGACTGAGCCGCCAATGCCTTCAGTTCATCGGTCCGTTGCACCACATTTTTAACGGCCTCTGGGTACAATGTTCGTCGAAACCCACCCTCTTCTTCTGATTGAAAACGGAT
>JAXMMN010000141.1:0-3087 GCA_034366485.1 Bdellovibrionales bacterium | reverse complement strand
GAAAACTGCCGCACGGTTTACAGCAGTCCGAAGTCGATGAATTTAAGTGGAGCTCCGGTTTCTGGAAACTGTGCGACGTTTGTATCTGGTCGCCTAGGTTCAGACGCTGCTTACACCGACGTCGGATACTTGCCGACATGTGCCGCTGGCGCGTCACTTGATCGAAACGTAACTGGATCGCAATCCTTCACGGTATGGCCAGGTAAGACATTTACGAATGGCGCTGCGTGTGACGCCGAAGTTCGAGACGCGTTGGTGACTTCGCGAGGATTAAGCGTCACGGCCGGAACTACTCCGGAATGTACGGTGACCGCGATCACATCAGATTCTTCGACGCTTGCGAATGCAGGTTCCGATTTGATGTGTTCCAATGCCATGTGGCGCGAAGTTTGTGACACAAGTGGCGGTACAAAGCGAAACTGTCGCACGATGGACATCGCTGCTGGCGATCGCTACGAAACGAACGTCACTTCAGTCACTCACGAAGGAGCGTTCAGCTGCACCACGAGCTGCGCAGACACTTCGTTCTGCCGAACGTCCAGCGGAACTGTTGGCGATAACTTCTATGCCTGTGAAACGACGGCAGCAGACAATGTAACGAAGTCGAATTTCACTATGATTTCGGAAAACGAAACCTCCAACTGTGCTGTCGGTCAAATGCGCCGCGTGACTCGTGGCCCCTATCAAACGGATGTCGACCGAAAAGATTACGTCGCTGGCGCGAAGTCAGAAGCCAATGAAGCCAACGCGTTGAGTGACTACATTTTCGAGCGAAGCCGCGACCTTTTGAAAGAGTCTAAGCCCATCGTTTCCGTCTTCGTTCGCCAGCCCGGCGATCCAACTGGAACAAACGGCAGCGTGGGCGCCGCTTACAATCGCCTTGCTGACTTGTTCGGTGGAAAAAAGCGATCGGTGCTTTCAAGTGGAGAGCAGTATGCGGCGGCGCTAGAAGATCTTTCGGCCGTGATTCGCGAGCGACTGAACAAGTCGATTGCGTTCCAAGGTGTCGACGACACGTTGAAAATCAGAAAAGTATGGTTCCGTCGTGCAGGCACTTCGGATTGGGGTGCGCCGCTTGATAGTGGTCTCTGGTCGACCTCTGGCGGGACCGTGATCTTTAATGACTCTTTCCAATTTGAGTACGGCGACCAGTTCCGCATCGAGTACTGGTGACCAGGTGTCGCGCCTACGTTTTAGTAGGCGCGCTGCGCAACCAACGTGTTAGCGGTACGATTAGAACAGGCTTGGGAGCGTGTCGCTGATTCTGGCGACGAAATAAAGAACCGTGATCAGGAGAAGTTTTCGACTGGCAGCAGGCAGTGTGTTGGCCGCATTGCGATCGGCCTCTCGTATTTCTCTTAGAGCCTGTTCTGACGACATATGTGAGTTTCTCCTCATATAAAGTACTTACTCTTCCACTTTCGCACTCAACGAACTGAGTTCTACAGCCTTTGCAATTCAAGCGTTGCGCCAAAAGAAGCGCGTCTTAATTCGCTTAGCGAGATTGAGGCGGGTGCTGGCGGTTGTGAATTGTCGCCTGCAGCTAACGATGTTTTAAGACATTGGCAGATTTAGACCGACGTTCGTCGCAAGTGCTTGATACATCGCTTAATCCTGAAGGCGAACACCCCTGCACCGATTGTGGACACCTGCCTAGCTAAATGCCACCCTGCTTGCGCCACTTTTTTGCTGCCAATCACAGGCTCGGCCAGTACATTTCCTTCATGCAGAACGCAAACCACTACGCCAGTATCCGACGGGAAATTACCGCAAGTCTCAAAGAGCGCATTCTCATTATCGACGGCGCCATGGGCACAATGCTGCAGCAGAGGAAGTTCACGGAAGCCGACTTCCGCGGTACCCAGTTTAAGAGCCACGACAAAGATTTGAAGGGCAACAACGATCTACTATGTATCACGCAACCTGACGCTGTGTACGACGTGCACCTCGCGTATCTCGAGGCCGGCGCTGACATCATCGAGACCAACACGTTCAATGGTACTCGCTGCGTGCAAGTGGAATATGGGCTTGAGGCCTTTGTGAGAGAAATGAATCTCGCCGCGGCGAAAGTCGCTCGTCGCGCGGCGGACGATTATATGCGATCGATCGCGGCGTCCGCAGGCGCCCGCAAGGTTTATGTCGCAGGCGCCATCGGGCCACTCAACCGCACGGCTTCACTTTCGCCAGACGTCAACAATCCTGGATTCCGCGCCATTGATTTCGACACGATGGTCGCTGACTACCGCGAGCAAGCCGAAGCGCTGCTTGATGGGGGCTGCGATGTTCTATTGCCAGAAACAGTTTTCGATACGCTAAACGCAAAAGCGGCGCTCTTCGCTATTCGGTCCATCGAAGAAGCGCGCGGAATTGAAATTCCTTTGATGCTTTCGGTGACAATCACCGATCGCGCCGGTCGCACTCTCAGTGGGCAAACCGTGGAAGCGTTTTGGAATAGTGTTCGCCATTCAAAACCAATTTCAGTTGGCCTCAACTGTGCGCTAGGCACGGATGAAATGCGACCGTTTTTAAGTGAGCTTGCGCGGGTCGCAGAGGTTCCGGTCAGTTGCTATCCCAACGCAGGTCTGCCAAATCCACTTTCGCCGACGGGCTATGACGAAACGCCCGAATCGATTGCGCTGGGACTTCGTACATTTGCGCGTGCAGGTTGGCTAAATCTTGTCGGTGGCTGCTGTGGAACGACTCCGCCCCATATCAAGGCGATTGCAGAAGCCATGCGTGGACTCAAGCCGCGCGATCCATCGGTTGCGATGACAGCACCTCGTCGTGCAATGAGGCTCTCTGGTTTAGAGTCCTACACACTTCTCTCTCGACCGGCGAAGGCGGGTGTCGGGACAACGTTCACCATGGTGGGTGAACGAACGAATGTCACGGGTTCGCCGAGATTTGCGAAATTCGTGAAAGAGGGGCGAACGGAAGAAGCCGTTCAGGTCGCACGCCAACAGGTGGAAAATGGCGCGAACATCATCGATATCAACTTTGACGAGGCAATGATCGACGGGAAAGTGATGATGCGGGAATTCTTGCGACGCGCATTGGCCGAGCCCGACATCGCGCGTGTCCCCGTGA
>JAXMMN010000140.1:0-4579 GCA_034366485.1 Bdellovibrionales bacterium | reverse complement strand
TGCATTGTGAAACAAGTCCACTCGAGGTTTCATGAGTATTCTTCCACTCTCCATTGGAAACATCTTTGACGCAGAAGCCTCGAAGCTTTACTCGTCCACCGAGGTCCACCTACTTGTGGATCAACGTAGCCTTGGTCTTTTCACAAAGGGAATTCGCAAGGGCGACAAGGTTATCATTCGGCACGGCAACTCTCTACAGTTCTACGTCGACTTGTTTTCCTGCTGGAAGCTTGGCGCCTGCGCGATTCCTGTAGACCCAACGATTTCAGCGACAGAACTTGCTGGAATCGAAAAATTTGTTCAAGCAGCAATCGTTTTGGAAAAAAACACGGCGCTACCCGCAGATCCGTCTTTTCAAGCAGCTTTGCGTGGTCAAGAGTTCACACTCGACGACGAGGCGTTGATCTTGTTTACGTCGGGCTCAACGAGCGAGCCTAAAGGAGTTGTGCACACCTTTCGAACTCTTTTGGCGAAGGTTGCGCTCGCGAGCAAAGCGGCTCCAAAATCTGATTGGCAAAACACACTTTGCATCATTCCTACCCATTTCGTTTACGGCCTCGTCAGCAATAGTCTTGTTCCTTTGTTTCAAGGCTGCGATCTCTACGTCTATCCCTCCTTTAATCTCGAAGTACTCAGCCAGCTGGCTACCATCATTCAAAGACATTCGATCACGGCGTTCTGTTCAGTTCCCTCGATGTGGAAAATCGTTTTTGATTTTTCTCCACCTCTCGTTGGTCGCTCTCTTCGGCGCGTGCATTGCGCGGCCGCGCCACTGTCGAAAGATCTCTGGCGACAAATCAAGGCTTGGACCCAGAACGCCGAGGTCAAAAATGTGTACGGTGCAACTGAAATGGGTTGCGCGATCACTGGGCCACGCGACGGACAAGAGTTTACCGATGGCCTCATTGGCCAAGGATGGGACACCAAGGTCTGCGTGTTCAACGAGTTACGTGAACCTTGTGCCGTTGGGGAAACTGGAGAGGTTTATCTGCAAGGTCCTAGCATGATGAAGGGCTATTACTTGCGTCCGGACGCGACGAAAGAAGTCATTCAACAGGGCTGGTACCGCACCGGTGACCTAGGGATTCGAGCCGAGAACGGCGACGTGTCGCTGGTCGGCCGAGTAAAATACGTCATCAACAAAGCAGGAATGAAAATCTATCCTGAGGACGTAGAAGCTCTTCTCATGATGAATGAATCCGTTTTAGATGTTTGTGTTTTTGGTTGGGATGACCAGATCGCGGGTCAAGTCGTCGGTGCCGCAATTGTTTTCAAAAAGGACGGCAACGCGAAAAGTCTCGAGCAGCTGGAGGCATGGAGTCGTAAAAACATCAGCGCCTTTAAGGTTCCGACAAAATGGTTTGTTTTGGAAGAACTGCCGCGATCGACCCGTGGAAAAATTAATCGAGCAAGCCTGGTTGAGAGTTTAAAAACATAAATGCTTTTTCACTCGATTCCCTTTTTTAGTTTTTTGTTTCTTGTCGTGCTACTTGCGCCCCGTGTATCACCGGCGAGTCGCTGGGGCTTTCTACTTGGGGCAAGCTGGCTCTTTTACGCCTGGCATTCGGTTGCGGCGCTAGGGTTTCTCGCCTTTGTTATTCTTTTTTCTTACCGAATCGCGATCACGATCGAGAGTTCCGAAAGCAACACCGCAAAAGCGGCGTTCCTTTGGTTTGCAATTGCGACAATGGTGACGCTCATCGGTGTCGCAAAGTATTTTCTAGAAGATGTTTTTCCAGGCTTCATCGTTCCTCTTGGACTTTCATTTTATTCGTTCCAAGCGAGTGGGTACTTAATAGACGTTTACCGGAGTCAGCAGAAGGCCGAAACTCACCTCGGCCGCTACGCACTTTTCGTGTCATTCTTTCCGACAGTACTTTCTGGCCCGATAGAACGGGCAAATTCTCTTCTTCCGCAGCTTAAAAAACCCGTGGAGGTTTCTTCGGCGTCGGTGACTTCAAATAGTCTTCTATTCTATAGCGGTCTTTTCAAAAAGCTGGTTGTCGCAGATGCGCTTGCGAAGTTCGTTGCTCCTGTATTTGCAAACCCCGATCACTTTGGTGGACCGACACTTTTTCTCGCTGTGGCTATTGCCCGCTATATGATTTTCGCAGATTTTTCCGGCTATGCCGACATGGCCGTCGCCTCTGCGGGACTGATTGGCGTTCGTGTGCGGCAAAACTTTAATCGGCCTTTTTTTGCGACTTCTTTGATCGACTATTGGCGCAGATGGCACATTTCACTTCACGACTGGATGAAGGACTACGTTTTTTTCTCGCTGTCGACTTCGGCGGCCGGTCGAACTTTTGGTATCTATTTCTGTCTCATTGTTTCGTTTCTGTTCATGGGAATATGGCACGACGTGGGATGGACTTTCCTTGCGGTTGGTCTTTGGCATGGGGTCTTTATCTCGCTCGACTACTTCACCCGAGATTCTCGCGATCGCTTTGAAAAGCAAATTGGTCTTGCAACCTTTCCGGTTTTACAGCGCTTACTTCGAATAGCGGTCACGCTGGTGTTTTTTGTGCTTCCGCCGACTGTCTTTTTCCTCTCTAAGTCGATGGCAGACGCACAGAAGATCTTTTCACGAATCTTTGGCGGCGAATGGGGATTCAATCAATTTTCGATGACACTGAAGAATCTCGCCGGCCCCCAGCAGGGCTCCTACCAACTTCTGGTTCAGACTCTTGTCTTCGTCCTCATCATTGAAGCACTACACATCCTGCAATCGCGGAAAGCGATTCGAGAGCGAATCCAATCTTTGCCGCAGCCATTGAGGCTAGGAATCTACGTTTTGCTTTTTATAGTTCTGGTTGTGTTCGCGCAGCCATTTGGCGAGAGAACCTACGTTTATTTTCAGTTCTAAGACTATTTCACTCGAAGGGGCTGACGGTCGGTGTGCACGTGCGACAAAGCTCGCATGGCCTCATTAAAATACGGTGGCTGAACAAACATCGCGTGATGAATTTCTCCATTGTAACATCGACAGCCGGAAATTCCCAGATCTTGCATTTTGGAATTGATCTCAGCCACCGATAGATCTGTGTGCCTATGCTTGTCAGATGCAAATACGAAACCCCATGGTTCTCCGTAAAAGGGAATGTGCCGGTCAAACGATGAAACTTTGGAGAACACTTTTTCGAAGGTGGCACGGATGCCCGCGTGATATCGCAAATTATTGATCGACGTCCTGCCGGCTTGAGAAATGACGATCCCCGATTCACCCAAACGACTCTTCAGCAAGCGATAGAACTCTTCGGAGAAAAGAGAACCCGAAGGCGACCCCTCTAACGGATCTGGAATGTCGACAAAGATCGCATCGAATTTTTTCTGTGTCGTTTCAAGGTAGTGGCGAGCGTCTACGTGATGGAGTTTCACACGAGGATCACTGTGGCTTCCACGGTGCCATTCGGGAAGAAGTGCCTTGTAGGCTTCGACGGCATCTTTGTCCAAGTCGCATATGACAATTTCTTTCAGCGACTTGTATTTTACAAGCTCGGCCAATCCACTGCCCGGCCCCCCGCCGATCATTAAAACTGTCTGGGGTTTATTCTGCAAAACCAAAGCGGGGTGAACGAGAATTTCATTGAAGATGAAATGATCGACTTCGCTGGATTGTGGCTTTTGATCGAGGAAGATGCCCTTGCCAAACGTCTTCGTTCGCACGATTTCGATCTGTTGAAAGGGACTCTTCTTCGAGAACAGCACTTCTTCGACATCAAAGCGGACTGTTTCGCCTGGCTGAAGTATGAACTCGATGGACGTCACGAAGCGGTTACCTCTTTTAATAGGTTTTCCCAGAATACGATCTCAAGGTCCAAACTTGCGGACGCACCCTGTTGGGCCAAGTGCCAAGAGGCTTCGCTCACACAGACGGCGGCGAGTGCGTCCCAAAAGAGATCAGCATGTCTTACATCGGCCACCAGATGAGTCGTGAAGAATTCGAGATCACCATCGTTCACAAGACCATATCCACGCAGACCCTTTACGAATAGCTCGTACTGTTTTGCGGTGACTTCCTCAGTTCCCGGCCCGATAAATCCAAAAACCTCTGGCAGTGACTTCGCTTGAAGGTAGCTTTGAATGTCGGAACTGAACTTGCGCGTGACCGTTCCGCTCGTGGCGGCGATTTCCCAGTTCTTCAATCCGATAGACTCGGCCCAACTAGAAAGAAACCGATCCAGCATTTTCAAATGAGTTTTCCGGAGATCACCTTCGCCGGACTCTTCCCAAAGATTTATAATCAACGGCTGCCGTACGACCTCATCATCAGAACGCGAGAGCAGCGTTCCCAGAAATTTCGGAAAGCTCGCGCAGTAGACTCGGTACTCTTGAAACGCCTGGAGTACGCATTCGGGCGAGTGCGTTTTGTTTAACAAGCCCCGTGAGAAGGAGCTCGACAACAGTTTGTCGACTTTCGGAGAAAGCGACTTCATGAGATCGCTGCGACGCTGACTAAGCTCGACCATGGGGCGCCTTGCTTTTCATCCATTTGGCCAATTCCACAGAGGCATTGTCGCCCTTTTTTTCGAGATGCGAAACAGCACTTGCGAAATCGGCTGAGTTGCGATTTTGACTC
>JAXMMN010000139.1:0-5716 GCA_034366485.1 Bdellovibrionales bacterium | reverse complement strand
TTAGCTTCCGACCAGGCGATCAGCACAATGCCGAACTCTTTTGAGCCTGGGACAGAACGAACAAGCGTTTTATCAGTGATTTCTGCTTCTTGGCAAGAACCAGGTTCAGCGCCACCCCATTTTGTAGGGGCCTTCAAATACATTTTACCCAAGAGCCTGAAATCGGCGAGACTTTAAGAATGAGTGCCCAAAACGACCGCAAACCCACGACCACGCGAGAACCGAGGTCAAAAGGAAGGCTCCTGGCCGTGATCGGCACCACAATGGTGGTAAGTGCCCTCATTGGGGCCTACAGCACCTACCTCGGCAAAAGGGCCCCACCCACAGCCGTTCGCCCCCCCTCGAGGGACGCCGCGCCCAACGATCCGAAACTTCTGGCCGAATCAGAAGGCATTGACCAACCCACACCACTTCCGAGCAAAAGCCGGCCGTCAGCAATAAGTTTACAAACGAAATCGCTTTCAGAGATCCTCGTTCAAGACGATGCCTGCCGACTGCTTGAACTATTAAAGCCCGGCGCTCCCGCCTCCACAAAGAGCACCGCGCTCACGAATTACCTCTCCTCGACGCCCTTTCGCGGGCGCTTTGAGGAGTATTCAGAGCTGCTAACAGGCTTCGAAGCGACCAGAACATCACTTGGGACCTTTTATTTGGGCCTCGCCCACGCCCACTGGCTGGAGAATCAAGGCTGGAAAAATCCCTACCAGCGGTCCTATGGACGAGCTGCCCGAATTCTTCTCCAACTTGCCCGCATGGACCATGGAAATGCCGCCCCCGCGGCCTTTGCACTGATTGCCATCGAGGCAGCCCTCGTTGAAAACGACGAAAGTATCGGCATTTCGATTGGAGAAAGAGAAGAGGCTGTCGAGCTAGTTTTGGCTGCCAACAAATTTGATAGCTACACAATGGGGTATCTCTCAGAACTCGCGGCAATTGATGATCACACGGCGGTTTCTCTCATTCTTCGAACGCAGCACTTAAGCGAACTCGCACTACCCAACTGGAATGAGTTTCGTTTGCGTTGGGCCCAGTCTCAAACACTCAAACAAGAAGACAAATTGAAAGTTGCAGATCTCATTGCCGCCAATGCGCTTCAGGCTAAAAAACCGTCTTCCCACTTAGGCTATTCCTACTTAGAACACCGCTTTGCGCAAAGTCTCGCCGGTGGCGCCCGCGCCTATCAAACACCTGAACAAATCGACAACGCGTTTCCCTCGTCTCTCAAATTCAACTTCGAAACATTCTTAAAGGGAGCGAAGTTTTCCAATCCTTGCGGCGATCCGAATTTAGATCCGGCTGTTTTGGCATTGCGGGCTTACGCAAAGGAAATCAAGCGCCTCGACGCCGGTTTTGGTTTAAGCTTTTAAGGCCAATCCGCGCACACTGAAGGCGGATTTGCGTCACCAACTCTCTTTCCAAAACCCTCTAAAATGAGGCCAAAACGTCCTGACCAAATGACTTGCTCTAACGCCCAATGCGAATTCTGGCCCTTCCCGTGCAAAGCGAATTGTTATGAAAACACTATTCGCCATCTCAATTGTTACGATTTTGTCGGCCTCATTTTTATATTCAACAAATGCGTCCGCACACATCGGATTTGCCGACGATTATGAATGTAGCGATAGCTACGAAAAAACCTGCATGCTTCAGTTCAACACACAGCGAGTTGCGAGACTCTACTTTCGCGGGACGCCCGCTGAACTCGGCGAAAACTGCAGTGCCCAAACTTTAAAATTTGGTCAGCAAATCTTGGCCGCGGAAAAACTCTTAGGACTTAACCGTGGAGATTTAAAGTACAGAGCTCCGCAAGTGCGGTTCGAAGGTGAAAATGGAGTCGCCAAACATCTGGAATGTGCCTATGTGGTTTGGTCTGATCGCAAGGATCTTCGCTTCACTGTAGAAAAATTCAATTCACGTTGGTGGACAAACGCCGAAGAGCGAGCGGGCGTTTGTATGGATGACGTACGGAAAGCAGAGCTCATACCGGGTTCTATAGGCGCCGGCCGAGGATGGGGCGGCTCGCTGACCCAAGGAGATATGTGTTCAAGTCTCTACTTGATGCCAGGTCTTGATCGAATTGGAAAAGACCTGAACGGAAATCCAAAAATCATCAAATTTGGCACACGCGAATACTCGCAGCCCGATCAATCACAAGCTCCGCAAATCTCTGGTGCTGAATATCAGTAGTAAAACCCGCAACTGCGATTGAAACGTATAAAAAAATCCAAGTCAGAAACGTCTGACTTGGATTTTATTTTTTTGGCAACTGAACCTATCTTAAGCCTTGTTGGCCGGATCTTTCGCTGCCGCCTCTGCTGGCTTTTCCGCTAACTTCTTTTTTTCGTACTCTTTGATCTTTGCTGGATCTGGAGCAAGAAGAACGAAAAGCTGCTTACCTTCCATTTTCGGATTCGATTCCACGGACGCAATGTCGCCAAGTGCAGCGATCACTTTTTGAAGTAGTCCCATACCAAGTTCTTGGTGAGCCATCTCGCGACCGTAAAAGCGAAGATTCACTTTCACCTTGTCGCCATCGAGCAAAAAGCCGCGTGCCGAACGCATCTTCACGTCCAGATCGTGCTGATCAGTGCGAGGGCGCAATTGAATTTCTTTGATCACAATGACCGTTTGATTTTTACGGGCTTCGTGCTCTTTCTTTTTCAACTCATACTTGTACTTACCGTAATCAGTGATTTTACAAGTTGGCGGTTTGGCCGTCGGAGCAACCTCGATGAGATCGAGACCTTTTGCTTCGGCCATTTTCAAAGCTTCGAATGGAGGGAAAATTCCTAGCATCGTTCCGTCGTCATCGATGACTCGGACTTCCGGCGCTCGAATTTCGCGGTTTACACGCGGTCCATCTTTTTGAACCTGGGGTCCACGACTTCGTGGGCCTCGGTCAAACTGTGGCCGTCCGCCGCCGCCGGGACCACCACTTGGTGCTCCGCCGCCGCCGAAACCACCGCCGCCTCCGCCGCCTCCACCAAAGCCACCGGGACGTGGTCCCTGACCTGGCGCCGCTGGCGTGATGGGACTTACTCCACCGCTACCGCTTGGCACTGGACGAATAGGTGAAGGGCCTGAAGAAGGCGCTGCGCCTCCTGCCCCGACGGGAGTGATGGGACTTGGACGTGGTGGACTTTGTCCTGGGCCGCCTGGTGGGCGGTCGAAACCATTCGAACTAATGACGAACCTCCTGGTTGGTTGAAGAACTGCCTGAAGCTTTTTGAACTTCCGTCTCGGCAGGCAGAGCCTGCTCGGCAATGAGACTAGCGAGAGTACGATCTTTTAATTCACGCTCAAGAAGCTCGGCGAACTGATCAAACGGCATTCCGTTGATGTTTCGTCCATCATTCAGCCGAACAGTCACGGTGCGGTTCTGCACTTCTTGATCACCCACGACAAGCATGTACGGGATTTTCTGAAGCTGCGCTTCGCGAATTTTGAAACCGAGCTTTTCATTGCGGGCGTCGTATTCGGCGCGGACGCCCATCGAACGCAGAGTCTTCAGACATTCATTCGCGTAAGCATCTTGTTTGTCGGTGACGTTCATCAAGACAACTTGCACCGGCGCAAGCCAGGTCGGAAGTTTACCGCTGGTGTGTTCAAGGTAAACACCGATAAAGCGCTCAAGCGAACCCAAGATCGCTCGGTGAAGCATAACCGGACGATGCGCGTGATTGTCTTCGCCGACGTACTCTAGGTTGAACGCTTCTGGAAGATTGTAATCAATTTGAATTGTTCCAAGCTGCCAGCTACGGCCGATGGCATCGACGAAATGAATTTCGACCTTCGGACCGTAGAAAGCCCCTTCACCAGGGCTAATACCATACTTGAGACCCAAGCTTTCGAGGCCCTTCATCAGAGCACCTTCGGCTTCATCCCAAATTTCATCTGTTCCCATTCGATTCGCAGGGCGCGTCGCAACGAGAAGTTTGAATTCGGTCATTCCGAGAATTTCATAAGTGCGCATCGTGAGCTTCATGAAGTCCACGATTTCGGCCTGCATTTGCGCACGAGTACAGAAAATGTGAGCGTCGTCTTGGCAGAATGTTCGAACACGAGTCAGACCATGCATGACACCTGAGCGTTCGAAACGGTGCAGCCGCCCAAAGTCTGCGATGCGAAGTGGAAGATCGCGATAAGAATGCTTTTCAGAACCAAACATCAAACAGTGAGATGGACAATTCATCGGCTTCATTGAAGCTTGACGCTCATCCACTCCTTCGACCTGTTCTTTTTGAGCCGACTTATCGATCGCCGCGAAATACATATTCTCGCGATAGTTCTGTAGATGGCCTGATGTTTTAAAAAGCTCGACGTCAAAAATTTGCGGTGTGATGACCTCTTGGTAGCCAAACTCGCGATAAAGATCGCGCATCAAACCCACAAGCTGATTGTAGATGGTCGTACCTTTACCGGTGAAAAACGGCGATCCCGGGGAATACGGGTGAAACATGAAAAGACCCAGGTCTTTTCCAAGTTTTCGGTGGTCGCGTTTTTTGGCTTCTTCTAACCGAGAAAGATACTGATCGAGCTCTTTCTTGTCGGCAAACGCCGTCGCGTAGACACGCTGAAGCTGTTCTCGCTTTTCGTCTGCACGCCAGTACGCACCTGCGATAGACATCAATTTTACGGCCTTGATTTGGCTTGTGCGCTGAATATGCGGACCACGGCACAGGTCAAACCACTGATCACCGTTGTGATAAACACCAACGGTCTTTGTGCCCGTCTTAGCGACGATGTCATCGATCAATTCAAGTTTGAATTTCTCTCCGAGCTTTTGAAACGTGGCTTTTGCTTGCTCGGCCGGAATTTCTTCGCGTTTGATCTCAAGATCAGCCGCGATGATTTCCATCATCTTCTTTTCGATCTTTTCAAAGTCATCTGGCGAAAATGTTCGAGGACTGTCGAAGTCGTAATAGAAACCGTTTTCAACGACCGGACCAATCGTCACTTTCACATCTGGCCAAATCGCTTGAACAGCCTGCGCCATGACATGGGCCGCCGTGTGACGAATAACCTCAAGGCCTTCCGGAGATTTCGACGTGATGATTTCGATCTTGGTTCCGTCTGGAACTGGTGCTCGCAAATCGACGATCTCGGACGTTCCATTGAACTTTGCACCCAAAGTTGCCTTAGCTAAGCCAGCACCAATTCGGGCTGCGACTTCAAGTACCGTTGGTTGCGAATCAAAACTAATTTTGTTCCCATCAGGGAGTGTGACTTGAAATGAACTCATGAAACGCGTACGCGGGTCATGAGCGCACTTTTAAAGGCTTGAAATTTTTTGGACAAATTCATATTTGCGAACATCCGGGACAGAATAGAAGATTTTGATCTAGTTTTCAAGGCGCTCTGAACTCTCCTGCCTCGGCGCTAAAGATGCAACCATAATTCCGCCCCGAAACCCGAAAAACTCAATATTTCCAAGCTGGTGAGCCTCACGCCATACTTCGACGAGCCCGCTTTGCGCCTCAAATCAAAAGGCCCCCGTCTTTACGGAGGCCTCTACCGAAAAAGCTACTAGCTAGGAACCGACCACTAATACGAAACGTGGTGATGAATGGATTCCTGGATTCGCGGGTCTTTGATGGGGACAAGCTTGTTCTTGGAAAGGAAAGCCGTCACAGACCACAAGAACAAGCCACCAAACATAAGGAAGCTTCCAATTTCTTGGTAACCAAACTTTGGCGTGTAGGGATCAAGTGTTGGG